>JABSPG010000187.1 GCA_013214445.1 Ekhidna sp.
CCTGGGACGATCGCGGCTAGATTCTACACAATGGAGTTTATGAATTCGAATGGCATCTATGTCGATGGAAATGGATCCGTTGATATCACGAATAATTTTAGCGATGGATCATTTACCAATGGGTTAGCCGGGGGCACTTACCTGAGAATAGAAAACTCACAAGATTTTCTTGACTCATCCGGAGAAGCTATTCAAAATGTGGTTTTTAACGACAATCCAGGTGGCGGAGCTGTTAGTGTTACCAAAACGGTTGGTACCTCAGGAACCATCGAATTTGACAATTATACAGGAGAGTTCTCGGGTGAATCTTTTGATAGTGATCCAAATGATTTGATTTCTTGGTTGATCCCGCCAGTTTTGACGTGGACTGGGGGCGTTAGTACTGATTGGTTCAGTACAGGAAACTGGCAGGATGAACTGGGCAATCCAATTACCAATGCACCTGGTACCAATACGACCACAGATTACACAAACATTGATATAATCATTCCATCAAGTCCAACTCAAGCTACATTGAATCCTCCTGTGATCGGAGATAATGCGACCGTTATTGAAATTGGAGGTAACCTATCTATTGATGGGAACACACTTACAATCAACACATCTGATGCTGATGCTGACTCGGACATTCGGATTACTGGAGCGATTACCTTGGACGATGCTACTTTTAGAAGCCTAGGCTCAGATGATGATATTGAAATAGGAGGAGGGTTGACACTTAATGGTAGCTCTCTGCTTTTACCTGGAACAGGAAGTTTGTTCACGTTTAACTCAACAGGTGGTCTGGTTACCATCGAACCAAGTTCAGCTTTCAATAACCTGACCATTGATGTTGTTGGTACCTTTAGTATTCTAAGTAACCTGGAGGTTACCGGTGACCTAACGCTCTCTTCAGGAATCGGATCGTTTGATTTTAATGGATTTGATGTTTCGGTTTCTGGAAACTTTGTGAATAATAGCGCGAGTGCCAGCTCAATGATCCCAGGCACAAATACTTTGAACCTAACACCTAGTTCTTCCCCTCTTGCATTGACCACCGGTCCAGTCGAATTGTACGATGTAGTGATTGGAGATGGAACAGTAGTAACATACAACTTGGGTAGTGCATTAAGTCTATCCAACACTTTGTCCATCGCCGCTAACACTACTTTAGACTTGAATGGGTTTGGTCTTATTGCTGGAGACGATAATGCAGATGTGGAAGTAGCTACATTGAACGGTAATTTGACAGTAGATGGTGGCGAGACGATAAGTTTTGGGAATGGGACATCTTTTTCGATTAATGGAAATCTACAGCTTGCAGGAGCATCAGATGCTAGCCGGGCGAATCTTACAAGAAAAGGGTCCACAGGAAGCTATTCTGTTACAGTAAATAGTGGTGGAGAGTTCGGAGCGCAATTCTTCAATGTCAGTTTCATAGGTGGAAATGGAATTGAATTAGCTTCAGGATCAACGCTGACCGTCAATTCTACCGGTACGGAAGATATAGACACTCCTGCTGCCGACGGAAATGATGATATCGTTCTGCGAAATGGTTCATTTACTGACGGTTTAGGAAGTGCCTACTTGACACTTGCTAATAGTTTTAGTGGTACTTACAAATCTGATAACGTTTCATTTGGATCAGGCCCGACTTCCAATGTATCTAGGAATGGACTTACCAATGCGATTGTTTTTGTAGATCCGGGTGGAAGTTTGCAAGGACCGAGTTTTGAAGATGACGATGCGTCTGCAACCACTGGAAATGTGCAGTGGTTTTACAATAATCCTTTATTTACATGGGTTGGAGATACAGATAGCGATTGGACAGACAATACCAACTGGTTTGACGAATCTGCAGGATCCCAAGCAGTTGCGGCTCCAACTAATGCAAATACCGTCAATATACCGGTAGTTACCATGCCAAATGTTTATCCTGAAATTGATTCTGATGGTTTAAGTGTGGCAGATCTTAGTATTGCCTCAGGGGCTCAACTAAGTTTGACTTCTGGTAATACATTTACAGTTGAGGGAGATGTTGTTAATTCGGGAACTTTAAACCTAGATGGTACCTTAAATGTTGAAGGCACGTTTACGAATACGGGTACCATTGTTCCAGGAGCCGGCTCTACGATCACTCAGGTTTTATCTTCAGATATTTTGTTCGATGGTGGATCAGCATTTAGCAATCTTGTTTTTGATGGAGCTTTTACTGTTACCACTTCAGGATCAGTAACGGTCAACAATAATTTAACGATAACAAACAATGCGAACCTGGTGATCGGCGATGATTCACATGTTATAACAGTAGGTGGTGACTTTACCATCGATGAGGCGAATGGTGGTGCGTTTGGTATGACGGTCGGAACGGTGGTACTCAATGGATCTGGAGCTCAATTAATAGATAATACATCAGATAGTCCTTTTACTTTTAACAATCTCACTTTAAGTGGAGGGACTACTAAGACTTTTGGAGATAATGCAACCATCAATGGAGAACTCATATTGAATGATAATATGACGATTCTTGATTTGGGGACGACTACACTTACCTTAAACAGTGATCTTACGGTCAATGATGGAGCGTCCGTGAATGCTTCGGCAAGTACGGTTATTCTGGGAGGAAGTGATGTGCAAAGAATCTCTGGTAGTGGGGCATCCACAAATGTAACGTTTAACAATCTTTCGGTTAATAACTCAACTACAGGAAGTAGTGATATCCAGCTGGGAGTGGATACCAACATTACAGGTACATTAGACTTCCAGACAGGAATCATTACTTCTAGTGCTTCTAATCCAATTATTTTCAACGATAATGCTACGGTTGCATATGATGGAACTCCGGAAGTTGCTCCTGCCGGAATAGCCACAGATGGTAATAGTTATGTAACAGGTCCTGTTTTAAAGATTGGAGATGAAGCATTTGTGTTTCCTGTCGGTGAGGGTGAAAGACATAGTCGACTATCCATTTCGGGGATTACAGGTGCTGCAGCTACTGATGAGTACAGTGCAGAATACTTCTTCACTACCCCAGCAGCTTTTGATTCTACAAAGAATGGAGGTATGGCTCGAGTTAGTGGATTGGAATATTGGGATTTATCAAACCTTAATGCACACAGTGGTCAGCCGCTAGTGACGCTGTTTTGGGATGCAACCAGTGAGGTAACCGATCTGAATTCCTTGACAGTGGCTCACTTCAATGGTACTTCTTGGGACAATGAAGGAAGAGGCTCAACAACGGGAGATGCTACTGCGGGAACCATTACATCTTCCAACAATTTAACTTCTTTCTCTCCTATAGCGCTGGCTACTACCGATGATGCAGCCAACCCTTTACCAGTAGATTTGGTACAGTATACAGCCATCGTGGCGGAAGATCAAGTATCCATTAATTGGGTGACGGCTTCAGAGTTAAATAACGAGTACTTTGAGGTATTCCATTCCTCCGATGGTGAAAGCTTTACCAGCATAGGAAGGGTGGACGGAAATGGAACAACAAATGAGCAAATCAGCTACTCCCTGAATCATAAGAGTCCTCTCTTGGGTGATAACTATTACCAATTGAGGCAGTATGATTTTGATGGCACTGAGACAAATCATGGAATCAGGATGGTGTATAATGATCGAGTGCAAGCGGTCATGGATATCACGATTTATCCAAACCCAGGTACTTCTGAGAATTTACGTTTAAGGATTTCCTCGGGGGATAATCATACACCTATCAGCGTATCGATTATTGACCTGAACGGGGCTGTTAGATACAAGAGTGTGATCGATGGGGCTCTATCCGTTGATCAACAATTGGAGATGTATGATGAATTAAGTTCAGGGATTTACTATCTGCTAGTTGAGCAAGGTTCGCAAGTGAGTAGGAAGAAACTGATAATCAAGTAGTGATAAGAAACAGCTGAGAGGATCAGCATAACTTTTCAGACAATATTTCATCCAGCCCTGCCTTTTAAAGGCAGGGTTTTTTGTTTTGCTTATTCGTAATCCAGAGAGCATATTGTACATGTTGATTAGCACATACTATTCTTTTTTTTCTTGGATCTTTTTCCTCTTTTATGAAAGGCACTAAAGAAGATTCTAATTCTTTAGGTAGATGTATCTTTTGCATTTATGAGGTCAATGAAACCACAGGCTTCTCTGACCTATTTTCTGGATGAACTCTTTTCAAATTGGTGGAGTTTGTTACTTTCAGAAAAGATTGATTTGTCGTCTGGTATCCTTGAATGCCCTCCTTATGTCGATTAACAAGATCTTTATTCCTTTCGCCCTTAATGATCCCTACTTAACTTTGTAATTATTTGATTATTGCATTTTTTTTATGAAAAATATAATTTCAACCACTTTTTTTCTCTTACTTACTTACTTCTCACTTGCCCAGGTGGGTCCCGGCGGAGTTTCTTCGAACTTAGTTTATTGGCTCAGAGCAGATAGGGACGTAAATTTTCCAGGTGGCAATGGGAATGCTACGGTTTGGAGTGATCAATCTGGCAATGGAAACAACGCTGAGGATAATCAAGGAGGTGTAGAGCCAACCTTTCGCCTATCAAATAGCTTGCTCAATAATGCTTCGTCTATAAACTTTTCTGCTAATAACGCTGAGTTAGAGATTCCGAATGATGCATCGATCAATGACGGAGATCAGACTGCAGCTACCATAAATGTGGTATTCTCCACTCCATCCGAAGTAATAAATGGAGACCAGGTGATCTATGAGCAAGGAGGAGGTACAGCTGGAATGATTTTTTACCTAAACGGAAACGGGACAACCATGGACCTCTACATGGGTGTTTACATCAACGGTGACACAGATGCCGATTACACCTTCACTTCAATTCCAGTCAATGCAAATACGGGATATATTGCTACATTAACGTTCTCAGCTGGCCCATTAGTTGGGTACCTTAATAATTCTTCATTAGGTTTTTCTAGCATAGTGGATAACAGTGGAGGAGACCCTACCAGCCCACTTTTGTCACATACAGGAAATATCAATATAGGAAATAATGGAGACGCGATAAATCAAGGGGCTGGTGTCGTAATTGCTCAAGATTCTGACTTTTCAGGTGATATAGCTGAGCTTATTTATTTCAACAGAGAGATTAATGAGCTTGAAAGAAATTTAGTAACCACTTATTTATCTTCCAAATATGATATTGCCACTACAAATGATCTCTATACAGTGGGAGATCAAACTGCAAATGGGGACTTTGATTTGGGTTTAGTGGCTGTTGGAAATGACGGATCAAATAGTCTAACAAGTTCGGACAACAGTGACGGATTTATTTTAACAGAGTCAACGGCTCTCACTTCAGGCCAATACATCATTGCAGCTCATGATGATAGAGGAGCGGTAGGAGTTGCTAGTGACGTACCTGGAGGTGTAGAGTTGAGATTAGATAGATCTTGGTACGTTGATGTGACTGGAGCCACCAATGGAATCCTGACATTTGATGTCGGAGAGCTTGCAAGCAACAATGCTCCTACCGTCACTGATTACGTTTTGCTTAGCAGAGCTGCAAATACTGGAGATTTTACGAATACAGGACTCACTCCTTCCCTGGTTAATACAGATCAAATTCAGTTTACGGTCACATCCTTGAATGATGGCTACTACACATTGGGAACGACTGACGCATCGAACAGTGTATTGGACGTTTTCAGTGTAGCTAATGGTAATTGGAATGCAGGAGCTACTTGGAATACAGGAACAGTCCCGCCAGACGCATCCAGTGCAAGAATTTCTGCGAATACTACAGTAACTATAACAAATGATGATGTAATAGGTAACTTGGTTATTGAAGAAAATGCGACATTAAATATTCAAGACGGTGATCCATTAAGCATTGATGGGAATCTAACTCTAAATGGGAAAGGTACATTTACTACTTCTGGCAACCAACAAGACGATGATAATGCGTTGTTCATATTTGCTGCTGATGTCACCATCGCACCTTCTGCCGATCTCACCATTCAAAATCTAGATGCAAGTAACAATAAGAGTGTTGGTATCAACGACAATGTGACAGTCACGAACCAGGGCTCTATCAGCATCTCTCCTGATTTGATTGGTTTATCGGCAACTTCTTCATGGATCAATGATGAAAATTCCTCTTTATCTGTTTTGGGTGGTTTATTGGTTACTGGTCAGCTTACTGCCAGCGCAACGGGGAATACCGTTTCCTATTTGAGTGAAAATGCGGAAGCAATTAAGGAGCCCGAGGGTGCAACAAATCCATACTATAACCTAGTAGTTGGAGGAACAGATATAAAGAATCTGGCGAGTGATATTCAAGTTAACGATATTACTATAAACTCGATTTTAGTCAGCAATGATTTTAATATTTCTGTTGAGGGCGATTGGGCTAACAATGGGGCTTATACGGAAGGCTTGGGATCTGTTAGCTTCATAGACGGACCTGACAATAATCACCTCATTTCGGGAACAGTCAATGAGGTACTCTATGATCTTACAGTGAGTACAAACAATGCAATTACCTTGTCAAACAGCATCACGATTGGCAATAATCTTACGATTGCTGACGGAGCAACCATCACCACAGGATCTCAAGTTGTGACAATCGGTACTGATGCTACGACCATTGGATCATATACACCTTCTTCAACGGGTAGAGTAGTTGGTAATATAAGAAGATGGGTAAATGCAACGGGAACGTCCTATTTGTTTCCTGTTGGAAGTGCAGCAGAATACAGGCCTGCCAGCATCTCTTTCGATAACTTGAATAATGGCACTGTTGAAATCTCTTTTGTAGAGGAGTTTCCAGGTACCATAAGTAGTACCATTGATGACAATGGTTATAACCTAAATAATACTTACAGTGAGGGATATTGGTCTGTTCAGGAGGCAAATGGTCTATCCACCACCTCGTACTCCGTCTTTCTTACAGCAAATGGGTTTACATCATTTCCAATAGATGCTGATACCCGGATCGTTTCCAGAGAATTAAATGGATCCACTTGGTCTACTTCTGGAGCACACAGTACGGTTAGCTTCTCTTCCCCAACTGTTCAAAGAACCAATGTCCCATTAATTGCAAGAGAATTTGCCCTAGCTGTCCAAGATGATTGTTTGCAGACATCTACTTCGGCCATTGCTGGATCCACGGATGTATGCGATGATACACCCACGCAAACGTACTCGGTGACGGGGGAAGCAACATCTACCTACAACTGGGAAGTAGTTGGAGGTACAATTACAGCCATTACCAATGCTCCTGGAGCGGAAACAGCTAGCGGGGCAGGTACAAACGGAGATCCTTCAGTGGTTGCAAACATTCCGGGAGTAGCCACTTCTGAAATACAAGTCACTTGGAGTACACCAGGAGTAGGATATGTAAAAGTAACAGAAGACAATTCTGCACTTGGAGGTTCTCCAGGTGGGTGCGGTTTGGGAGCACCTCAGCAAGTCAGTGTTCAGTATAAT
>JABSPG010000188.1 GCA_013214445.1 Ekhidna sp.
TATTGTCTTGCTTGATGATACTAACCTGCACTTTTTGTTCCCTTGGCTTTCATACAGCCAGTTGATTTCGGAATCGGGATTAGTTTTATCTACTCCTTTATCATCCGAAAGAGATAGATAACTGCAATGATGTGAAATGTGAAATATATCCCACCCGAGAGTTTGGTCATTTTCAAAATGTCTGGTGACTTTGATTATGTCTTCCCAAATTTCCCAAGTACAGTCAGAACCTAATATCAACTTAGTTTTACATTTGTCATTAAAAGTGGCTTGCACCACTATCGCCTCGCTGTTTCTGTCTATTTCTAAAGTGTCGCTTTTGAAAGGCGAATGAACAAAAAATTGGATGCCATCTGACTCTAATGTATGTCTAAGGACCAGAGTTCCAGCATCAACGAAGAGATGTTTTACATCATCATAACTAATATCTTCTTGATCGTCACACCATTTTTTTAGTTGCTTTGGCCTTGAAAAGACCAATATTCCTTCTTTGTTTCTAAGGCGATACCTGGCCTCAGCTTTCAAGACCTTTGCTTCATCTTCCAAAGTGGTATCTAATAGAACTGCGGCTGGTACCCATAGGTCTTTAATCTTCTTTCTTTTATAATCTTGATATTTTGAGGCGTGTTCTAAGTAGAAGTATTCTGAAAACCCTGCAATATGGTCGTTATCCGCATGTGTGAAGCATACGGTATCATAATCCCCCTCAACCTCCTGATCCAACTTTTCTGGTAGATTTACCCTCTTATCATCTTTATTATCAGGATCGCCCACATTAGCATAATCCCATAGGATTGCTTTTCCGTTTGCAAGCTTAATTAGAGTTGTATCTGCATTTCCTAAAGGAAAAAATTTAAGTGTATGTTTCGCCATAATTGTACTACGTTTAGTTCAGCATTTCATTTAAGCTGATCTGACTCTTAGTAAATGATGGTCGAATCCTTTTGGAAAGAGAAATCACTTACCTGGTTGGGATAATCCTAACACCCAGAGACAGGTCAGTTGGCAAAGAACGGTCAAGTACTATGCCAAGTTGCTGAGTTTACTTTATCTAGAAGAATATTATGACATGGTGGCAGACTTAGTGAGAGAAATAATACTTTCTTTGGATATAACTGCCAAATAATATTCTGATCAGGACAATTAGTCAGAACCTATACTTAGTGGGATAAATAGCATTAGAACCTATTCAGCAAAACACACTATAGCCTTGTTCCTGATCATGATTAAAACTGATTCGATCTGAGGATAAACTAGTCTTCTTTTTTTCCTCTGTTATCTATTCCACGATCTGTGAATTGAACAAAGTATGGATCGTAATATCTCAACCTTCCATCAGTATGCTCTATCAACGCTTGTGTTTCACTATGGAAACTCGAATATGAATATGTGAAGCGATGAAAGAAGCCTTCTATCTTTTCTCCTTTATGGGTCACTGTGACAGGACGCAGAGCGTTTTTATTTGGCATTATTAAAAGCTAATTACAGATGCTTTAACATATCATTCTTTATTTCTTCCTGGAACTCATCTTTCCAATTAGCCAAAATATTGTTTACCAAATCAGACATTGGAATGTTGTAATAGCTAGATGTCTTCTTTAGAAAATGATGAAGTTCATGATCCACATTGACAGTGCGATACTTTCTGTTTTTCTTCTCTGATTTGACACTTAAAAATTGTTCTAGCTTCATTGACGGACTTCAAGAATAAATGCGACCAATATATAAAAACTAAATTACATCTTGTCCTTTAGGCTATGGTGTAAGGTTTTGAGAAGATGGAATTTGCTTTTTGTGATTGAAGAGCAAATTATAAAGGCATTCGGCCGAGTCCTGAAGGAATCAAGGGAAGCAAAAGGTCTTTCTCAGGAAGCTCTTGCCCATGCAATTGAATCACATGCTACCCATATATCAAGACTTGAGAACGGTCATAAACAGCCAACACTTATCACCTTACTTAAAATTGCTAAGGAATTAGAGATGGAGCCAGAAGAAATGATTGTGAAGGTTAAAAACCTTTTGTAGCACAAATAAGTGGGAGTAATAGGATTCGAACCTATTCAGCCGAAGCACCAGATTTACAGTCTGGCTCAACCCTCCATCGTTGACGTACTCCCATTAGAGAACATGGCGGGATTCGAACCCGCAATTAGAAGTTTTGCAGACTTCTGCCTTACCAGTTTGGCTACATGTTCAAAAGCGGAGGCAGAGGGAATCGAACCCCCGAAGCTTTAACACCCGACAGTTTTCAAGACTGCTTCCTCGACCAGCCGGACTACCTCCAATTTTGCGGAGAGCAAAGGAATCGAACCTTCACCTCAGAGATGAGAACTTACTTAGCAGGTAAGCGCAGCAAACCAATATCTGCCTACTCTCCTTTTGTTGGCCTGCCGAGAATCGAACCCGGAACCGACACCTTATAAGAGTGTTACTCTAACCGTTGAGCTACAGGCCAATAAGATGATCCATCAGGACTTGAACCTGATCCACCTGAGTCAAAGTCAGATATGCTACCATTACACCATGGATCATTGGGTGTCTTCGGGACTCGAACCCTGTTCTCCTCATTCACAGAGAGGCATTTTACCAGTTAAACTAAAGACACCATTTGTACTCCGTACGGGATTCGAACCCGTGTTTCTCGAGAGAAAGTCGAGTGTCCTAGGCCATCTAGACGAACGGAGCATTTTAGCAGTACCGACGGGACTCGAACCCGCAACAACTCGAGAGACAGTCGAGCACTCTAACCGATTGAGCTACGGCACTTTGAAAAAGTATGGACATAAAAAAAGCATCCCATTTCTGTGGAATGCTCTCTCAAAAGTCTTATCTACAACTCTATATCAAGTCATAGTTGCATCCCATATAACACAGTCTTGTTCCTGCTCATAATCGTAACTGCTTCGATCTGAGGACAGACATAAAAGGGCTATATGGAGATGTATTCGTTTCATTGTTTTTTCGTCAATCAAATTCATTTATGATGATGCAAAGGTTAGAAGTGAAATTGAAAAATGCAAGAAATAAGTGATTTAAATTATTGATAATCAATTAGTTATATACTTTTTAGGCAATAGAATTCCACCCCACTTTAAGCGAGTTTTTTTGATTTCACAACTGCCTGTCTCTCAATTGTTTCTCTTTTCAATGTCCTATCGTTTCTTGTCTAAGTCTCTCAAAAAATTTTAAAGATTTGACATAAAAAAAGCGTCCGACTTTCGAAGGACGCTCTTGCTTTATCTCTTAATTCCTATTCGGATGTTAAAATCATTTCATTTTAACTAAAGCGTAAGCGTCCCATAACCATTGTTCAAAGAACGAATAATGGCAACTGGAGTCCAGACATATGCTTTGTATCGTTTTATTCATTTAGCGCAAAAGTAAGTAAATCAGAGAGTATAGTCACACTTAGGAAGTGTAGTTTGAAACTATTCAGATGCTATGATATTGGAGGTCATAAGTCTGTCTCTCACATTCATTAGAGCAAAACCAAGCAAATTATGACCTTTCCATTTAGTAGGTATGTAAGCAAACTCATCATTGCTCGTCATTCCAATACCCCAAACAGAGTCCACCGGACTTGCTTCCACTAAGATTCGATTTTTGGTTCCTATTAAGTAATCCTTAAGGTCTTTGTTTTGTATAAACTTATGATAATTGCCTTCTATCACAATTTCTATTCGTTTATCCTCCCAGACATCCTGGACAAAATTCTTAACTCTTCGACCCCATTTTTTCGCTTCGCTAGGTGTTTGAACACCAAGGATACTAGCTAGTGCGATTTTGTCATCAAACAATCGGGCTTTTTCAGCCATCATCCAATGCTCTGCAGTTCTGTAGGTAACTCCATTAACCTCGAATGGAGATTCCCACCATTGGCTAAAACATGAACTAGTAATACTACCATCTTTACTTGGCTGATGGCCCCAGAAGAATAAATATTTTAACTTCTCTCCGGATTCGTAACGCTTTCCTAGCTCTTCTCTACTGTAAATCATTTTTTGCCTTTTGAATTGGCTGCCGCTCTATTCCAGAAAAACTCAGAGTATTCCCAACAAGCTTTTTCATATTCCTTTGATTCAAACTTTACTTCAAAATCATTGACTTTTAAATAAGGTGATTTATTCAGGAGTTTGAATAGTGTTTCAATTTTAGTGAATAAGCCTCCTTTGCTATTAAAAACTTCAAAGTGAAGTTGTTTGAATTTTGAAGTGTAATGAAATCGATTTCCTTTTTTCTCAACAAATCCTGCTTGGATCCCTTTGCTCAAACCGATTCGCATTTCACTTTCCGAAGGGATTGCATGATCGAGCGCATCACTCATTCCCACAATCTCATATAAGAGCCCACCTTCTTTGGTGTTTGGAATACTTAAAAAAATCCAACAATCATCTCTTGTGAATTTAACGATCTCTTTCATACTACAAGATTTGCTTTCTCGTTAGCGATCCCGATCTCAACGATACTCCCAGAATTAAAACTTAAAAAGTCTGATTCTATTCCATCACTGAAGATCACACCATTTGAAGGCATTTTGGATTCAATCTTCAGTTTCTTAGTCTTGGTGATTGTCCCAAATCCAAGATCAATTCCAGTGATCTTGCTCAAGAATGGTTCACGAACTACGAAGATCAACTTCTCATCTTCCCAACCCAACTTCGCTCTTACATTTTTCTCCTGTTTATGTGAATGCTTATGGACATTGAATGCCATATTAAAAATTGAACTAAGCCAACCGGTTGAACCCGCTCCTGTGGATATGATAATACCACTAGAAGATTGATTCTCTGTTTTTCCATCAAATGATATTTGGTATCTGGAAGAAACATGAGATGCTGCTCCAAGATAGAAATCATTGAAAGCAAGTAATCTCTGTCCATCATGAAGAATAGCCTCAGCCATTGTAATTCTTCTAATTTGATAACGATCACTAAGTAATTCCTCAAGGGCCTTACTTACATTCTCTGCATTATAAGGGAGCAATACTCCATCATACTGATCTGGATCCGGATTCACGGCAACAATTGGTAACTCGTTCACATACTTGGCGGTGTTGGCTACTAAACCATCCTGACCAATCACTACAATAAGATCTTTTTTTGTAAAGATGTAGGTGGGTAAAAAGGATCGATCAAGAACTTTAGTCTTGAAACTTTGACCTATAACATCTTGAGTCTTTTTTAGAGAATTATAGAATTTGTGATGTTCACTTTCATAAAATTCAAAATCTCCTCCAGTGCTCTCAATGTAAAACTTGGCTTGAGCCTTGGAATTGAATCTTTCAATCAATTGCTCAAGCCTAGTTTTATCGCGAATTATAATTGCATTTTCGAAATCCATTTCGACTACTTTTTAGTGCTCATGATAGAATCAAGCAACTCAGGAGAAATGTTAATATTTCCTATTTTCTCTGCATTTTCTGCCAATTCTCTGAATGCCAAAGCAATGTTATCCTTTGCTTGAATACCCTTAGAATTTATAGCCATTAAAGTTTTCCAATCAAGTTCTTGGTAAGGTCTTAGTGAGGCAGTAAGTACGTATTCGTTGGCATCTGCCTCCTTCTTCTCATTCTTAACTTTCAGATCAATTAGCTTCTGCTTTTGTTCTTCCAAGGAGATGCTTGACTGCATATCCATTTCCTTTAATTGTTGATCATTTTCTTGCTTTACGACCTCTGTCTCCATCTGCTTTTCAGCAATTTGTTTTTGCTTTTCTTCAACCGCAATTTCAGTATTAAGCTCACTTTCCTTAATCATTCGCTCTTGCTCCACAGCAAAATTTCTACGTTCATAGATTGCTTGATCTGCCTCCTTTTGTAAAGATTCCCTGGTTTGTGCTTCCAATGCTCGAGCCATTTCTGGATTAGGTGTTACACCAAGTACATTGACACTCATAATTTCCAAGCCAAGCATTTTGACAGTCTTAGATTTTTGTACGCTCTGCAAAATGCTATTTTCAATCTCTTGAAGCTGTCTTAGCGCCTCTTTTACATTCAACCCCTGAATTACTGAAGCACTCGCTGTTTGAGCTTCATTGATGATTCTTTGCTGAATCTTCTCATAATCTTCCTTTAAGTACTGACCTTTTGAATCAACAGTAAAATCAAGACTCTCGGCCAATTGCTTTGGATCTATGACCTTATAAGTGATTTGTCCCTGAATCGTTACTTCTTGATAGTCTTTTGTAGACTCCTTAAAAACAAACTGAAAATCATTACTCTCAAGTGGGATAGATACAATGGAAGAATTCGGAGCAAAATAAAAGAAAGCTAACCCTCTACCTTCCTTTTTGATCTCCCCGTTCTTGTAAAGAATCACATGATTCATTGAGTCAAATTTGATATAGTTAAATCCAAACATTGTCATTCGAGTTATAATTGAACATTTAATTTGTGTATTATGTACGCAAATATGGATACACAAGATTCATATATCCAAGCTTATTTGCGTATTTTTTACGCTAATATTATTAAATGATTGATTTGCAGGATATTAAATTTCAAAAACGATACCTTCTTCTTTTAACTGAAAGTAACGCTTCTTATCAAATTGAAATAGATTAGCTGGTCTTCCAGCACCTTTGGAAACCTTTTCATCTAATTCGTTTAGCATTCCTAAGCTCATGATCTTTTTGCGAAAATTACGTCGATCGATTTCTCTACCTAGCAAAGTTTTATACAGGTTCTCTAAGTCTGAAAATAGGAAACGCTCTTCAAGCAGTTCGAATCCTATAGGCTCGTAGGTGATCTTCGCCCTTAAACGTTTTATAGCAGTTTCCAGGATCTCTGCATGATCAAACGCTAATTCTGGCAAGTCATGAATATCAAACCATTGAACTTCCTGAGCATCTGTCGCAGCACTAATCTTGTAAGTGTCAGGTCTTACCAATCCAAAATAAGCAACTGAGACTATTCTTTGACGAGGGTCTCTACCAGGTTTTCCGAATGTGTAAAGTTGCTCCAGGTATCCTATCTCTACCCCTGTTTCTTCTTTAAGTTCACGGTAAACTGCATCTTCCAGTGATTCTTCATTTAGGACAAACCCTCCAGGAATAGCCCATGAGTCTTTGAATGGTTCATACTTTCTTTTGATTAAGAGTACTGAAATCCGAGGTACAGATTCATATCCAAAAACAACCGCATCTACGGTAAGCTGAATATCTTGATTAGACATATTGCGTACAAATTACGCAATTTTATTTAACCTAACCAATACACTGGACATTCAAGTAGTTCGACGCTAACCTTTGAAGATAAATGGTATTCTTGAGATTATTTTTTTTGTCTGAAAAGGTATCTCAAGATTTTCCATATCAATTCCCTCGTAAGCTTTTATTACATATTCTCTATCTGCTTCTGTTTGTGGGGTAGCTAGACCAATAGAATAGCTATACCAACTGCTAAGAAGCATGTATGCAGTAGAATTGAGG
>JABSPG010000189.1 GCA_013214445.1 Ekhidna sp.
CCAAAAGCCTCCTATGTCAGAATAAATTTCTGTAGTGTTTTCTATTGGATCTGCCACTGCAACTTGCTTTCCTGCATTTGTAACACTCACATCCCATCCGAAGTAACTACTCTCATTCGGCGCTGGAAATGAATTTCTCAACTCAAATTCGTTGTTCTCATTGATTTCATACATCAAGACTCCTTCAAAGACGCTACCTATCGCAGCGAACTGGCCGTTTTTACTAAGGTCTACAGAAAACCCGAAAAAGCCACCTCCACTCACTGTCGAGGTTACGTTCCACTGACCTGCATCCTTTACAAACATCGTTGCAGAACTTGATAACCAAGACCCTGCCACTAATTTTGATCCTGTTGCATCAAGCGATAGATTGTAAGGACCGCTAGCAAGAACCGTTTCATCTTGCTCCCAGACATCATTTGTGAAATTGTAAATTCTGAGGCTATCTGAGGCAAATGCCAATACACTTCCATCGCCATTCAATGAGACATTTTCTCTAAAAAATGTAACATCTCCGTTACTCGATCCTTGAATGCTCTGTCCAATTTGTTGCCAGCTGCCATCCACAAGTCTGTACAACCTCACGTATCCAGCAGTATCAGAAAGTGTATTTATTCTCGATGCAACAGCTACGGTACTGCCATCTCCACTTATGCTTAACGAATAACCTGCTTGGTCAGATCCACTTTCTCCCAGAATATCCTGACCTATCTGAGTCCAAGTACCGGAAGAGTTTTCATAAACCTCGACCAAACCTGCATTGTCGCCATTGGTATCATCCAAATCTAAGCCAATAACTAACCTGCTTCCGTCACTGGAAATGTCTAGGTTGCCCACCGGAGATCCAAACGAGAAAAAGTTTTCCGGAGTAAGCTCAAAATTGGGTGTTGCGTTCATACTATTCTCCCTTGACTTTAGCTGTGCTCGAAAGTCTTCAATGGAAGGTATCCCTTGCTGCTTCTGCTCTTTCGCCCACTTCTTTTCTGTTTGTGTCATTCGTTTGTACCCACTCTCAGTAAGTACATAGTCACTGGGATCAAGATCCACTCCAGAGCCATCGGAATCAAGGAATGGCAATGTAGTATCTCTTTTTACCCTTGACATGGTGCTTCCTAGGTTGGGAGATTTTTTGGGCTCTTTGACAAGCTGTTGGCGGGAAAATGATTCCCCATTTGAATGGATTAGTTTTTCTTCCAACTCTTGACTTGTTCCCAATAAGGGCATGGCTAAAAGTAGAAATGAAAGAATTTTTAAGTAATGTTTCTTCATAGGATAATAATTTTTATGAAAACTAACCACTATTCCTAGCATTGAAAATACCCCTTTTGGGGTATTTTTATAGAACGCATTGGGATATGAGGGATAAGGGATCAGAGAATAAAGAAGGGGTAATCTAATAGTTTAGTTGGAATAAATGGACTGGTCACACTCCAGCCCACAATACATACGGTCGAGGTATATTACTATTGCCAAGTCAACACAAGTGCGCAAGGGTCACCAAGAGATACTGAAATTCTCATCAATCATTATATGATTTACCACAGGGTGCTACAAAGAAAAATAGCTCTACCACTACACCAAATAGAAGAATCTCAAATCAAATTCAACAATAGATATGCCAATCTAGACTCACCATTGTAGAAAGACAACCGAGTAATCAATCTTTTAAATGGGGGGATCTAGAATAGTATCCCGTCGTTCGAAGACTTGATGATTTACGAAAAAGAATATAATAATCATCGTTGCGGAAAAGACAATCGCAAAAAAACAAACCCAAAATCATAAAAAAACCTCCAGATCGCTCAGGAGGTTCTTTTTTTAAATTCGTTATCGATGCTAGTTCGCAAACTTGAACAAAATGTTTTGAATCATTTTTTGTCTTACTGGCTTCCCTCTTTGCTTTCCAGGTTTCCACTTTGGAGATTGCTTAAGTACCCTTACCGCTTCTTCGTCGCATCCAGCACCGATTCCCTTTACCACTTGAATATCTGTTAAGGAACCATCTCTTTCCACAACAAACTGCACGAATACTCTACCCTCAATACCCATACGTTGTGCTTGTCTAGGGTAGTTGAGCTCTTTACCTAGGTAAGTGTAAAATGCCTGAATCCCTCCTGGGAAGGTCGCAGACTCTTCCACAATCGTAAAGACTTCATCTACATTTTCCTCTTCAGGAGCCTCCTCAAAAACAATTTCTTCAACTACTGTCTCTTCTGTCACCTCCACATCAAGTTCTACCTCGATTTCTTCCTCAATTTCCTCCTCATCTGGAACCTCTATGATTTCAGGCACTTGTACTTTCGGTGGTGGGGGAGGTGGTTGTTCAGTAGGTGGAATATCAATGATGTCTTCAAAGTCATCATCAACATTACCTAGGTCCATTAGACCTGTGTCATCATAAGACCTCCATTCGAAAGCCACAATTACCAGAAACAAACTGGCTGCCATTCCAACATTCAGGAACAGTCCTGACTGTCTGGAAAGATCAATTTTTGGATTTTTTTTAGGTTCCATTTTCCTTCTTTTATGAAGTTGAACATCAAATATATGCCCTTCGAATTTTATATACCAAAAGGGCCTTGGTATTTACTTAGTAACAAGCAAAAAACATTCCAAAATTTTCTACCCCCCTACTTCTGCCTTATAATCTTCGGCAGAAATCAGATGATCCCCTTGATCAGAGATCTTAATCTTGATCATCCATCCTTCCCCATAGGGGTCGCTATTGACTACTTCAGGATTGGATTCTAAAGCTTCGTTGATCTCCATTACTTCTCCTGATACAGGCATAAAAAGATCAGAAACGGTCTTTACTGCTTCAACTGTCCCAAACACTTCACCAGCATCTAAGGACTCTCCCTCTGTTTCGATCTCCACGTAAACAATGTCTCCCAACTCTCCCTGTGCGAAATCCGTAACTCCAACTGTGGCAATATCGCCATCAATTTTTATCCACTCATGATCTTTGGTGTATTGTAATTCTGAAGGAATGTTCATACGTTTTTTTGATTTATTAGGCCGTCAAAAATAAAACTTTGATTGGAACTGCACTACTGTGCAAGACCAAATCTTAACTGAATACCGAAGGCAGTTGTTGCCCTTTTGAACGAACTAAGAATTTTTGGATCTGTTACATTTCGTTCCATATAGAAGGTAAAATCTAACTGATTGTTAATCTTATAGGTCACTGTCGGCCTCAGTTGCCAGGTTAAATTTCCATTCGTGATGGTACTTCCATCGTTGATTCTTCGCTGAACAGTCTTACTGTCTCGTATAGAAGCCGCCACTCGCATGGTCAAGTCGTTCTCTAAAGTAACTGTCCTACCCTGAAACTTCCAGGGAAGCTTAAATCCCACCTTGGAATACCCAACATCCAAGGTTACATCATTGTTGGTGGTCTCTGTCACCTGAGCATTCGACATATTCAAGGCTAGGTTTCTGCTTTTCCTAAATTCCAGTCGAGTTGATATATTGTTTTTTGTTCGAATATTAAAGCCAATTAATGGAACAAACTGCTCGGATACCATCACCTGATTAATAATGTAAACAGGCACCAAACTTGTGCCGCTTTCGTCAAGTACCGAAGCTAATGGGTAATCTAGAATACTGTTTTGAAGCCCAACGTCCGCTTCTCCATAGGCAAGTGAATTGGTGAAACTGGAAACACTGTAGGTAGAATTATACCCATGAGATATGGTAAAGGAGGAAAATAACTCCGTTAAAGCCGGGATATTGATTAATCCAGTATAGTCCATTCGCCAATTTGGTAATGGCATTTTGGGAACAGGTGTCAAGTCAATGTCATTGGCGTTTCTACCAGAGTATGCTGCAAGAAAAGCTGGGATAAGCACATCTTGTGAGATCGCATCATAGCTTACATTACCATTTCTTGTTACTGGGTTTGATTCATTAAGTCTTCCCTGAATAATCTCAATATTTCTCTCAAACTGAGTAAATGCCTCAGAGGAATTGTCAATTCCATCTCTTTGGAAAGCTGTTCCTATTGTAAGATATGAAATTGAGTAACTACCGCTTCTGGAGGGAGTCTGCGTGACAAACCCCATGCTCTCTTCGTTGAACCTAAAAAACTCTTGATATTGATTAGTTAATCCTCTGTTCCAGGATAGCTGCAATCGAAGATCTTTGGCTGGTTCAAAGTCTGCTTGAATATCTAAATCTGTCCCGAAGGTTTGCTTAAACTGAGTGTTGAGGTTCTTATTTTCAACTAACCAACCATTCCTAGCGGCTCTTTGCCTTATACCTCTATCCTGACTACCAAGAATAAAGTCAATCCCTGGCGATGCAAAATCACCATCCAACCCAAACAAGAATGGGCTTGTATTAAGACCGGGCAGTGCTGTACTCGCATTGATATTATAACTTCCATTAATCGATTTCAACATCATCAGAAACTTCAAAAACTGATTGCCTGCGCTAAGTTTCTCTCCTTGTGCCGGTGGTGTATTCGCATTCTTGAGAAATGTCACTTTATTGTAGAGCTTGTCCATATCGATCCGACCTGTAAGACCGATGGTCCTCTGGTTATCGATAAAATTTCCGAAAAACAGCGAGTCTGGAGTACCAACACCCTGATCAATTTCACCTGCAATCCACCCGTATCCCACTGAGTACCTACTATCAACAGATAGCCAATCAGTAAAAGGGATCTTGCTTAGTGGTAAGGAATAATTTGCCTGAATACTCTGGTTGAAGTTCTTCATCCTGCCTAGTGAAAAGATCTGATCCCAGATGTACTCTCTCTCTGCCTTTGTATCGATATCACCCTCAACAAATCTGACATCCTCATCTATTAGTGCATTTGCAGTGGCTGTGTACGTCAGCCCTAAGCTCTTTGTAATATCCCACCTCATGTTATAGTTCCTAACAAACGTGAATGTCTTTTCATACAAAGGATCAACACCTTCAATCGTCAGGTCATCGTTATAGTATTGTGTTAATCTGAAATCCCTTCTCAGATTGGTAGAAAACGAGAAGTTGGAAGGAATAGGCGACAGGTTGATGTCCTTCAGTAAGGCGAAATATGGAGACGATAGTGCTTCAGAATTTTCAAAAGGAGCAATGCTCAGAGCTGCAGGTGAAAAATTATAGTTGATACCTCCACTTACCGTCTTATTTAGTAAGGTCTGAGTACTCACATTGCTTGAAACTCGGTCACTGTAGGCATAGCTAAATGAAAAATTCTCGATATCGTAAATGTTGCTCCTTGCCTCTGGATTTACCTTCTGCTTTCTAACGTTGGTAAAGTTCAAACTTCTACGGGTTGTGCGATCTTCTACGATTCTTTTGTAATCCTCCCTTTCTTCTTCAGTGTCAAAGGCTGCTAAAGAGGCTTCTAGTGGAACATCTGGATCAAGTGGATCAAATTGTGGGGTTACTCTCGTATTTTCATAGCTAACAAACATTGGAACTACCAACCCCGTCTTTTCTGGAAGCATAAATTTCTCCAGATTCAAGTTTGCAGAAACGTCATACTGTGTCGTCTCTGCTCTGGAACGTTCGGAAATTCGCTGCTGAATCCCTCCAAATCCGATGGAGGTATAGCGTGTAGAAGCTGAGATTGTCCCTAGGTCTGCCAGTTTAGTAGCTACACGAGCATTTGCAGCCCATCCCGCATTGGTGTCAAAGTCAGTTACCCTAAGTTCATTAGCCCATATACAGACCGATTTCGGAGAGTTAGATTCATCTCCTGGATTCTTCACCCCAAGCATTAGCACCTGCACGGCACTGATATCGGGTCTACCTTTGACAGTGAATGTGTACCTTCCGTCATTTGAAGGGACTGAATAAGGAATGTTCTCATCGAGGTTGGCTCGGTTCCTTTCAGATTTTATCCCCAACAGCTCTTTTATGGAAACATCAATCTCATTTTCTAGTGGCCATACAAGCCTACTGATATCTCCCTGTGAACCTGAAACATCTTGCGGGGTGACTTTCAGAGGAACTTCGATTTCGTAGTAGTTTTCATCAAAGTCAGTTCCCAGCCGAATAAATCCAGTAACCTCATCGTCAAGGACCATATCATTTTGATAAGATTCCGCATGGAAAAACATCCTCATACGTCCATAATTGATCAAATCATAGGAGACATTCTTGTAGACTGCCCTTGCATCCTTATCATCTAAATCCTCCACACATATCTGGAGCGATTGTTCGTTTATTCTTCTATTATTCGGAGTGGTATTGTCTATGTCGCGATTAATTCCAGGAGGAAGAACATATCTCACACCTCCGGAAGATGAGGTACCGTTCTCTTCAATGTTTACTACAGAAATCGAAAAATCTGAAGACTCAATGTTAGGAACCTCATCCAAACCTGGCTCATTTAGAGCACGCTCAAATTTTCGCCATTGACTCCCTACAAATCGCATTTGTGCGAATCGAAGAACTACCGGCTGGCTCCATCCGGTCAGGTACATCCGAACGTATCGAATATTTTCAAAAGAAGGTCTACCAACTGGTTTACCTACATTTTGGATAGGTATCCTAAACAAGTACCAATTGGATTCTCCATTTCCACTCGTAATCTGATCTACAATGAAGGGATTTTGTTCCAGATTTCCAGTTTCATTTGAACCAACAGCACTTGGCGCCAGATCAATCTCATATTCGAAATACTCTTCCAGGTCCGAAATCGTATTATCCTGATTCAAATCTTCATTGTCAGGCAGAGTCGTTGAGGCAGGAATGAAACTCCCACCCCCACCAGCAGCGATAGGTGAATTCCGTTCCATCCCATTCCAGTCTTTATACCGCCTAACAATATCAGCGTTAGGATCTGAATCAAAAGATGGATCCAGAAAATAAAGGAAATTATCCGCAGAAATATCACCGTCATTTATGTTGAGATTTATCCCATTCTGCTCTAACAGCAATCCTTCATTTTCATCTGCAAGACCATCTATTCCCACATCTTGATTGTCTCTTGCGCCTGGGGAGTTTTCAAAGAAATTTGTCAAGAATTGATCTTCGGTAATCTGCCCCCATGTAGTTACAGGACCAATTTCTCCATTGGCTGGCAATCCGTTTTCAAATGCATCAGGTGCCACATCTTCAGAGACACTTCCTAGATTAAAGAAGAGTTTTCCTCCTCCTGATTCTCTAGGATTCCCATTAACAATCCCATCTTTTACAATTCCATTTGCTCCCTGAATAAATGGATCCATCAACCAGAATTCCAAATACTCGTTGTTGGTTTTATTGAAGTTTACCTCATTCGTGATTGCCCTAGTAATTCCACCCCAGTTTTGTTCTGGATTTGGAAGTGTGTTATCCGGATTTGTTTGAGGGTTATAATTGTATTGCCCTCTTTCAGATGGGAAGTATGCTACATCAAAGA
>JABSPG010000019.1 GCA_013214445.1 Ekhidna sp.
GAGAGGTGAACTTTCTTTATTGGGTAAGTCTAATTTCAAAGCAGAATATTATTTCAGTATAAACTAATTTTTGATTTACTTTGCGCTCGAATTCGAAAAGGATTCGATTCTCACGCGTTTTAAAACGATGTGAAGCAAAAAATCAAAGTACAATATTAAATTTATTTGTAGTGACGAAAGCAGATGTGATCAACGAAATCGCTGATAAGACAGGAATTGACAGATTAGATGTACAAGCTTCAGTGGAAGCGTTTTTCACAGTGGTGAAGAATAACATGGCCAGTGGCGAGAATGTTTATGTACGGGGCTTTGGCAGTTTTGTCAACAAGAAACGAGCGAAGAAGATCGCAAGAAATATTTCAAAGAACACCGCAATTGTCATAGACGAACACTATATCCCTTCATTCAAACCTTCTAAAATCTTTGTGGAAAAAATCAAAAATTCTACAAAGATCAAGTGACAAGAACTCAACTCATTTTGGTGCTAGCTGCCACTTCTTTGGTGGTTCTCCTGTTCCAACTACCACGAAGTGTCGTTGAAAACGAGCAATTGCAGGAAGTGACTCAGACGGAAAGTCACAGCATGGAAGTTCCTCAAGAAGTTGAAAATCAGATCAATGAGTTAAGAAGATTGATTGATCAGGAAGAAAATCCTGATAAAAAAGCTAACTTTGCGCACTCTTTGGCGAGACGCTACCTTGACTATGGATTGGTAGATAGTGCAACGGTTTATGCAGCGCGAATTCAAGACTGGAAAAATGAACCTTCTGAATTGGCGGCAGACATCTATTTCACTGCCTTTGAAAGATCTTCAGGACCGGATCAGGCTAAGAAAAATGCAGAGTCAGCCAGAGTTGTATTGAGCAGACTCTTGGATAAAGATCCAAGTAATCTGGTATTGAAAAATAGAATGGCCATGACACTGGTTGTCTCCGACAATCCCATGGCCGGAATAGCTATGTTAAGGGAAGTTTTGGAAGATGACGACACAAATCGACAAGCCATTCTAAACTTAGGTTTACTAGCTATACAAAGTGGTCAGTTCGAAAGAGCAAAAGAACGCTTTGAAAAATTGATGTCTCTGAATACGGAAGACTATGAAGCTAAGCTTTATCTGGCCGTGTCATTGATGGAAATAAATCAACAATCGCAGGCACGCCTGCTTTTGGAGGAAATTTTAGCTGTGCAAGATTCTATCCCGGCCATAAAGATGATGGCCAATGATTATCTGGGCAGCCTTTAGACATTTTAGAAACTTTAAAAAATTAGAAACTATGCCTTGCGGTAAAAAAAGAAAGAGACACAAGATCTCTACTCACAAGAGAAAGAAGAGACTTAGAAAAAACAGACACAAGAAGAAGTAATAGGCATCACAACTTAGCGCTATGAGTAATGAACTAATCATTAACTCAACTCGCGAGGGATGTCGTATCGCTTTACTTAAGGATAAAAGGCTAGTAGAATTTCATCAAGATGGAGGGGGGCAATCCTTCAATGTTGGTGATATCTATCTGGGATCGGTGAAAAAGGTTGTTCAAGGACTGAATGCTGCCTTTATTGATTTGGGATATGAAAAAGATGCCTTTTTACACTATTTGGATCTAGGACCACAAGTCCAATCATTAAATAAGTTTACCAAGCTTACCATTGGCAAGAAGCTCAATAGCACAAGGCTAGCCGGTTTCAAGACAGAGCCAGATATCAACAAGCTTGGTAAGATGAATCAAGTCCTTACTAAAGGTCAGAAGATTCTTGTTCAAGTAGTAAAGGAGCCTATTTCTACAAAGGGCCCACGACTATCATGTGAGTTGTCATTGGCAGGTAGATACCTGGTAATGGTGCCATTTTCTAATACGGTAAACGTATCAAAGAAAATTACGGATGCAAACGAAAGAAAGCGTTTGCAAAGACTTATCAGTTCGATCAAACCTGAAGGTTTCGGTGTGATTATTCGCACGGTTGCTACGGGTAAGGATGTAAAAGAACTAGATACCGACCTTCGAAACCTGTTGGAACGTTGGGATAACGGGATGAAAGCCCTCCAGACTGCCAAAGTACGAGACAAGGTAATTGGCGAAATGAATCGTGCCAATTCAATTCTGCGGGACGTACTCAACGAAAGCTTTGATAGCATTCAGGTTGATGACAAGGACTTGTTTCAGGAGATCAAGAGCTTTATCAAAGGGATCGCGCCTGACAAGGAAAAAATCCTTAAGCAATATTCTGGTAGAGCGAAGATTTTTGAAGCCTTAGGTGTAGAGAAGCAGATGAAGACCTCCTTCGGTCAGTCTGTGAGTATGTTGAATGGAGGGTACTTAATCATTGAGCATACAGAGGCCCTTCATGTCATTGACGTAAATAGCGGAAATAAATCCAACAAGGAGGACAATCAGGAAGATACAGCCTTAAAGGTGAATCTTGATGCAGCAGAGGAAATTGCTCGTCAGCTTCGCCTTAGGGATATGGGGGGTATCATCGTTGTTGACTTCATCGATATGCGAAAAGTGGAGAATAAGAAAAAGCTCTACGCTAAGATGAAGGAAGCTATGAAAGATGATCGCTCCAAGCATACCATTCTTCCGCTTAGTAAGTTTGGCTTGATGGAAATCACTCGTCAGCGGGTTAGACCAGAGCTCTCGATTAAGACTAGAGAGGTTTGTCCTACATGCGGAGGTACAGGAAAGATTTCTGCTTCAATTCAAGTTGCGGATCAAGTGGAAAATACGATCAAATACTTCTTCGAATCGCAGAATGAGAAGAAGATCACAGTTGCCTTACATCCATATTTATATACCTACTTTACTGCAGGAGTTTTTTCTAGAAGAGTAAAGTGGTTTTTGAAACACTTTAAGTGGGTCAATATGGTGGAGGATAGTTCTAAAGCGCTTACCGAATTTGAAGTTTTGAATGCTCAGGGAGAGCCAATTCAAATATAGCATTTGTGGCTATTGTTAGCTGTAGCGCTCCAATTACTTAGATTGAAATGTTTAAGTATTTGGAGCGTTTTATTTTAAAATTGTTTTTCAAAGGACACTCATTTGACGTATCGGTTGAGATTTCAAGGATATTTAATAACCTTTGACAGCTTTGTTAATTATGAAGAGGCTTCTAATTCTATCAATTGTCTTGCTATCAGCAGTATCGGCTGTAGATGCTCAGCTCTTAGAGGACAATAATAGCAGGCTCAAGACAGGAAGAGTTGTCAGAAAGGACTTCCTTTTTTTCAGGACAAAAAAAGCATCAGATAAGAATGCTGATTATATTCCATCGACAAAAAAAACGTCACCCCGATATTCTTCCGCGGCTTCCCCAATTCAATTGAATAAGGGATTTTCCCCCCGATACTCTTCAAGAAGGTTTCGCCAAAGCAGATATTCTCCGAACCCAAGGTACTCCAAGACCAATCCATTTAGAGGGAGGAGTTATAGCATAAAACCCAAATATTCCGGTGGAACCCCATCTAATGGGAGTGGATACAGGGCAAATCCCAAGTACTCTTCTGGAAACCCATTTAGAGGTAGCAATTACAGGATCACTCCAAAGTATTCCCAAGGTTCGCCTTTCAGAGGAAAGGATTACAGAATGACACCAAGGTACAGTCCGGCAAAACCCTTCAGTCCGGGAAGCTACAAGACCACTCCTCGCTATTCGCAAGGCATGCCATTCAAGGCTAAGGATCATCAAATACAACCTAGATATTCTCAGGGAATGCCATATAAGGCGAAGGACCATAAAGTACAGCCTCGCTATTCACCAGGGAATCCGTTCAGAGGTGAAAAGTTCGATGTTATTCCTCGTTATTCGCAAGGGCACCCTTTTAATCCAAAAGATTTCAATGTGCAACCACGGTTTTCAACCGGAATGCCTTTCAAGGCAAAGGATCATAAGGTGAAGCCTCGCTATTCTGCAGGATCACCTTTTGCTGGTCTCAATTACAAAATTAGACCCAGATATACTGGCACGAGGTTCTCGATATTTAGAGATAGAGAGGAATGGGGACTATCAAGAATTTATCAAGAGACCTCCATGTGGGAAGGTGACTTGAAATTGAAACATCGACGAATCGGTGACCAGCATCCAAGTAGCAACTATCACTTGGCGATGCGATTCAATAATCCGAAGGTGAGAAAGATGTTTAGAAAATGGAATGTCTTCTGGACGAGAATGAACGGGAACAAGCAGAACTCAAATGGGGTTAATGAGAAAGTAAAAGAGCCAAAGTTTGATAAGAAAGAACGGGTGATCTGGAACAATTGACCAATAGACAACATGTTATCAAGTTTATTTTCTAAATCCGAGAAACAGCATACTCCATGGAAAAGCCTGGCTTCCATAGAGGACTTAGATGCATTGAATACGGCATCCAAAGACAAGCCAGTTTTAATTTTTAAGCATAGCACAAGGTGTTCAATTAGCGCAATGTCTCTTAGTAGATTCGAGCGTTCATATAGTGAAGAAGCGTCTTTTCAGCCATACATGCTAGATTTGATTGCTCATAGGGATGTATCTAATGAGGTTGCAAACAAGTATGCAGTAATACACGAGTCGCCTCAGGCGATCATTATTCATAATGGGAAAGCAGTTTTCGATTCTTCTCATATGGGAATTGATTTTTCGGAATTGAACGAGCAAGCCTCTAATCTTTAGGGTTTCAAAAAAGATTTTTGTTATTATCAGACCATGAAAAAGTTTTTCATACTTCTAATCATCTTGCTGCCACTTGTCGGAAATGCTCAGCTTTTTGATGGGGAGGACTTTGAATACACTTCTGAATGGATTTGGGGGATTAATAAGAACACAAATGGTGGTCTGATTGGTGGTCTGATGGTTCGTCACAGCAGGAAAAAGGGGGACGATATTTATCAAACTTTTGGTCTGGAGCTTTCCAATGTGAAGCATCCCAGTGAGACCCGGTATGTTGGAATTAGTGGGGCAGGTTTTATCTATGGTAAATCGAACTATCTCTATGCTATCAGGACAAATTATGGACTAGAAAAGCTCATGTTTCGGAAAGCCAACCAGCAAGGCGTACAAGTTAGCATTGCTGCGGCGGGAGGTCCAACCTTTGGTTTGATCACACCCTACTATGTTCTAAGTGGCGATCAACAGTATTCCCAGTTTGACTTAGTAAGGCATCCTAACCCACAAAGTATCGCCGGTCCAGGTAAGCTATTTCAAGGCCTGGGTGAATCAGAGTTTGCTCCAGGGCTGCATGCCAAAGGTTCGGTATTCTTTGAGTTTGGAACCTATCGGAGTAACGTCGCAGGTGTGGAGGTAGGAATAATGGCTGAGGGCTTTACCAAGGAGATCATACTGGTGCCGACACAGCCGAACAATTCTCTCTTTACTTCTGTTTTCTTCACATTATTCTGGGGTTCGCGAAAATAGCCCAGTTGTTATACATCCTGCATTAGATTTGTATTTCTATTTTGAAAGATGAGTGATATGATTGATTTACCAGTAATAGAAAAACCTGAAAGACAGAAAAAGCCCAATTGGTTGAGAGTGAAGTTGCCAGTAGGTGAAAACTACGCGAAGGTGAGGAAGCTGGTCGATCAGCATAAGCTGCACACCATTTGTGAAAGTGGCAATTGTCCCAATATGGGCGAATGCTGGGGTGAGGGAACGGCCACCTTTATGATCTTGGGGAATGTGTGTACTCGTAGCTGTACATTCTGTGCTGTAGCTACTGGTCGACCACCGGAGTATGATCAGGAAGAACCTAAGCGGGTAGCGGAAGCAATTAAGTTGATGGGAGTAAAGCACGCTGTGATTACATCTGTGAACCGTGATGAACTGAAAGATAGAGGGGCCGAGATTTGGTATCAAACTGTGGTGGAGACAAAGAAAGAGTCCCCTGAAACTACAATAGAGACATTGATCCCAGATGTCAAAGGGAATTGGGATGCATTATACAGAATGATTGAGGGCGGGCAGGAAGTGGTTTCGCATAATATGGAGACTGTGGAAAGTCTATACAGGAGGGTGAGACCGCAAGCGAAATACAACAGAAGCTTAGAGCAGATTAAACTTACGTACGAAGCGGGTAAGAGAACCAAGTCGGGCATTATGCTTGGTCTGGGAGAAACAGATGAGGAGCTCTACAAAGCAATGGATGATCTGGTTGAACATGGTCTACACATCTTGACGCTGGGGCAATACCTTCAACCAACAAAACGCCACATTGAAGTTGCAGAGTTTGTTCATCCTGATAAATTTGATCATTTCCGAGAGGAGGGACTAAAACGGGGCTTGAAATATGTCGAGTCTGGACCTTTGGTAAGATCTTCTTACCATGCGGAAAGGCACGTCAATGTAGAGATTTAGTCTAATGCTATCTCCATGTTCTAATTAAGCCTTCCCGCCTCCAAGTATCTTTCTTAGCCAGTCGAAGTAAACGGCCACAAAAAGCAGGATAGTCATCAGCCAAATAATGATGACATTGAAGACTTTCGTATCAATGTACCTGCCTCCAAAGTACTTTTCTGGATAGTAGAAGTTTGTACGAAAATTGAATGGACCGTTAGGATGTTCGTTTTTCGCATAGACGGGATAGATCTTCTGAACCAGTTGATCTCCTGAGAGCACTACCCGTTTCTTTGTCGCAATATTCTTGAGCATGTAGCTGATTCGCTCATTTTCATAGCTCATCTTACTATTAAGGTGAGTCTGCTCTTGATCAGTATCGGCTGTTCGTTCTGCAATCAAGGCATCCAATTCTTGCTTCGCATTTCTCCGTCGTTTATTGTAGACCTTTTGGATTGCTGTGAGAAAATCGGATGTCTGCTTGTAGACCTCATCGTCGAAAGCCTCTTGAGTGAGCTTTTCGACAGAGGTCATTTTGTCCGCTCCGAAAATGCCAAGCTGTTTTCTGACTTCATTTTGAATGACACGGAGTTTATTGGCAACATCTGGTTTTCCGATATTATTCTTACAGTATTCAAGATACTCTTGGAGAAATTTAGTGTAGTAGACCGATTTGTAAGTGTTCTGAGCTACCTCTTTATCTAGCGCATAAAAGTCTCTATTGTAGGGATTGTCTCGAAACTGAGTAACAGCCAGTGCCTCGTACGCCCAACGAGACGCCATCAACTCACCGATCATAGGCACCTTTTCTTTATCAGAAAAAGAACTGTTTAGCTTATCAAAATCAACGACAACACCACTAAGAATCAGTTGTGGTATAATGAGTAGTGGGATCAAGATGTATACAGTAATGACAGAATTAAACCCTGCGGAAATGTTAAGCCCTAAAATATTGGCAAAACAAGAGATACTAAAAAGTATGATCCAATACCAGAGTGTCATTCCTTGAATTTCAAGAATCAACGAACCAACGACCACAAACAAAATGGTTTGCACTGCTGACAGAGAAAATAAGATAAGGGTCTTAGAGGATAGGTAACTCATCTTGCTGAGATGTAGGAAAGCCTCCCTCTTCAAGATTTTTCGATCCTTTATGATCTCTTCTGCACTCACAGTCAAGCCCATAAATAGGGCTACAATGATGCTCATGAAAAAGAAGACAGGAACATTTTCATTCTTGTAAAATGAATAGTCCGAGCCTGGAGGGGCATATTTGGTTATGAGGGCTAGCAGTATTGCCAAAGCAGGCGCTTCCAGCAAGTTGATTAGCACGTATTGTCTGTTGCTAATCTTAGCTAATACATCTCTTTCAAGAAATATTCTTGCTTGCTTTAGCTTATTTGGAAGGTCGAGAGATTTTTCTGGTTTTGTTTCAACCTCTTTGACTTTCTCTATTTCGATGTTGTTCTGAAAATGCTCATTCCATTGTTCAGGAGTGTATTTGCGTTTGTTCGTAAATCTGCCGTATTCATCCACCACTTTCATTTCAATGATGTTAAATATCTGTTCAGGGTTTACATTCCCGCATTCAATACAGGCCCCTTGATCCTTGTCGATCATATCGACGATTCCTTTGAAGTAGGTTACTGCCAAGACAGGATTGCCATAATAGATTTGCCTTCCTCCAACATCAAGAATGAGGAGCTTATCAAACATTTTGAAAATTTCTGAAGACGGCTGATGAATGACGACAAACACCATTTTTCCTCTTAGAGATAGCTCCTTCAACAAGTCCATAATGTTTTCCGAGTCTCGCGAAGAAAGCCCACTGGTTGGCTCATCGACGAATAGGACAGAAGGTTCCCGGATTAGCTCCAGACCGATATTCAGTCTTTTTCGCTGGCCTCCACTAATAGTTTTTTGTAGTGGGTTACCTACTTTCAAGTCTTTGGCTTCTGACAGTCCAAGAGAGTCCAATGTTTTGCTTACTAGTTCATTGAGTTGCTCACTCTCTGTATTGGCAAAACACAGTTTTGCAGCGTAGTAGAGGTTTTGGTGTACGGTGAGGTCCTCTATGAGGAGGTCGTCTTGTGGAACATTACCAATGATTCCTTCTACTTCTTTTGGATTCTTGTAGATGTCTATTCCGTTGATCCTGACAGAGCCTTTGTGCGGAATGGAGGTTCCATTAAGTACATTGAAAAGGGTGGACTTACCTGCACCACTGCGTCCCATATTTCCTTTAGGGAATTTGTAGGATATATCCTCAGCTACAAATGAAACATCTGTCTCAGTTACATCCTCCCGGAAAACGGAGACTACATCACTATAATAGACTCTCTCTGTTTTTTTCCCTTTGACTGTGTTTCCTGTGGAAAAAGCTTTAATCTTATTGGGTGAGACCATTAATCCATTTAGCGTGAGAATATCAGCACCATAAAACTTGAAGAAGACTGTTTCTATGCTCGGGATCTTAAAGAAGGCGATGTGACCTTTTAGGTTTTCAAGATGGATGAGCCGGTTCTTCTCAGGTTCTTCAGCACCAGAGATTACAACCGAATATGTTTCAGGGTAATTGTTAGGATCTCGGTTGATCACAAAGTGTGTAATCGCTTCGACGGTCTTGTTGTCAAATTTGAAATGCTCTCCGATTAAGTTTAGTAGTTTCCCTTCCCTTTCGGTGATTATGCCATCGGCGATGATTAGCTCCATCAAGCGAACCATGACTACCAGCTTCTGCTGCTGTGTCAGGTTATTGTTTATGCTGGTGGTAATCTCCTCTATTTGGCTTTCATCGTCTTTACCAGTGTCAATGCCATGAACATAATCGTCTAGAATCTTTAGGTAATGTTGCGTGTCATCCCTGCTAACATTTTCGTACAGAAATTCGCGTACAGATTCTTTTTCACTTTCATCTACTTCGCCTTCCTCTTTTGCAACAATTACAAGCAGTCGAATAATGGCTTTCAGGAGTTCTTCACTCATGTGTGAGTCGGTTAGGTTTTAAGGTGACGCTAAAGTTAGAATATTCTGGTTGGTATCAAATCAAAAAAAGCCGTCAGTAAGAACTAACGGCTTCTAAATTTCATAACGAAGGTATCTATTGAACGATTGAAGTTCGGATTCTTGTCACTTCGGCGGCCAAGTTGTCCAACGTGCTAGGCTTTAAAACAAATCCCCCTGTGTTTTCAGCGATCTGCTTTTCTACTTCGGCAAGCTCTCCATCGTAGATTGCTTTCACTTTGTCTAGCTCAGCAAGCATTCCATTTACATCTTCAGATTCAGGTACATCTCTCATCGTCTGCATTAGGTCTTCGAGTGATTTTTTCTGGTCGATTACAATCTTTACTAGGGGCTCTAAAATCAAAGTTCTAGCCTCTTCCGGTATATCATCTGGATAAGTGTTAACAATGGTTGTAGAAATATAGACTCCTTCAACCCAGCTTCCTGCTAACAATAGCGCTGCACTATTTAATTCATCTAGTTCGCTAAGACGCTCCCCAGACTTTTGCATTACCTCGTTGATAACCGCTGAAAGAGAATCCTTATTCTCCATATTAGACTCAAATCGTTGGATCATACCGTAATCTATCGCTTCTGCCACACCAACAGGAGCTGCTAGTTTCTGGCACTCTCCCATGTAATCGAGGGCCATCTCTGATTTGTCATACGAAGTAAGATACCCGATATCGGTAGCGTAAACTCCCAAGTTTAGAGCTGCTTTGCTCTGTTCGCTCTGGTAATCGTTAATCTTATCCAGTGAGTTGATAATTTCTGGATTGAAATCAGCCCCTGCACTCATCAGAAGATATGGCACCTCAGCAGCTACTTGCTCTTTTGCTGCTTCAAATTCAGAACTGGCGTCAGTAGTACTTTCCTCCTTGCTTGCGCCTCCTCCACAAGAAGAGATCAAAAAAGCTCCAGAAAGAGCGATTGAGGCTAGTTTAAGTTGGTTGGATTTCATTAGTTATAGATTTTACGATTGACTAAGTTACTTATTATTGAAAATTTCTTTGACATTCTTTCGAATCTTCACACAAAGTTCGTCTAGAGGTAGGTCGTTTATATCCTTTCCAAAAGGATCTTCAATTTCTTCTGATATCAGTTCCACACTCATAAGGAAGTAGAATGCTACTATCACCAGAATGATAGACCAATATCCAAATTCCCCGATAAATGTCATAGGTAAAGTGATGCAGTAGATGAACAAGAACTTCTTGATGAACATACTGAATGAGTATGGAATCGGGGTATTTTTGATTCGCTCGCACGCTCCAATGATGTCGGTAAATCCCTTCATTTCCTTATCTATAATGAAGAGTTTATCTCCACTGAGCACTCCATCATCATGCAAATTAATTATACGTTCCATGACGAGTTTATTCACAATGTTTGGACGATGTGTGCTATCGATGATGCGTCTTTTCGACTCTTCGTCATGAAAGTCCAGTTCTCCTACTTGTTTACTGTTTCGAAGACTGTGTTTCATTGCAAAGGCGATATTAGGAATCATTTTTTCAAAAAATGCTCGGTCTTCCTCTTTTCCTTCGGGAATGAAAGTCGCAATTTTTATGGCAAGTTGACGTGTATCATTTACAAGTTTACCCCAGAGCTTCCTGCCCTCCCACCACCGATCGTAGGCCGTATTGGTCCTAAGCACTAGAAATAGTCCTAAAATCACTCCCAGTATGGAGTGAAATGACTTGGTATCAATAATGTTGATGCGCATGATGTCTATGAAGACAAAGCATAGCACAGCAGTGAGAACTCCTGCAAAAAAAATCAGGGGGAATAATGACCTGATGACGTATCTGCTATATACATCAAAGATCAGAGAGAACCACGACTTAGGGTTGTACTGGATCATTCGCCGTGAATATAGTAAAACACTAAAATTCTATGGCGCTTTGTATGTTCGGAGTTTCGTTCTTAAAGCTTTGAAATAGGCTTCTTCAGTGAGCCCTATCTCTGACTTTAGTTTCATGATACGCTGGTACGATTGTTTGACCCTCTCTTCGGTGATGATCCCTTCAAACATTAGATCTTTTATGATGGCATGTACAGTACTTGCGCTGACCATATTGTAGTCATGTACATTATTTGCAAACATGAGTACGTCTACTCCAGCGTCAATGGAAAGTCTAATTGCTTCTCGAAGGCCATATTCATTATCAATAGCTCCCATCTGCATGTCATCCGAAATAATCACTCCTTCAAAATTCATAAAATCCCTTAGCATGCCCGTCACAATTTTCTTTGATAGCGTTGCTGGGTTCTTGGTATCATCCAACGATTGATTCACGATGTGTGCCGTCATCACCGCTTTGACAACCCCACTATCAATCAGTGCTGAGTACGGATACATTTCTTCAATTTGCCAAGTCGAAGTGACGTCCGCCATGCCTAGGTGGGTGTCGTTTCGGCTACTGCCATGGCCTGGAAAATGTTTGAGAACAGGAACGACCTTTCCAATATTATGCTGGTCAACAACTTCATATGCTTGCTCAATCACTTCTTCATATTCCGTGGAGTAGCTTCGTTGCAGCTTACCAATGACGGGATTTCTCGTGTTGATATTTACATCCACTACAGGTGCGTAATTCATATTGATTCCAAAGCTGCTAAGAATATCGACTGTCTGCTTTGCATAATATCTTGTGGAATCAAGGTTGTTCATATCTCCCAAGTATTGGGCAGATACATTTTTGGGAAAGCCATAGCGAGTCTTCATTCTGGTAACTCTCCCACCCTCTTCGTCAATGCTCACAAAAAGTGGAATTTGAGCATTCTTTTGCAAAGTCTCCACCAATAATGCCAATTCAGATTTAGGGCTTTCAAATAGAATGTTCTTTTCATAAAGCACCACTCCTCCCACTTTGCCTTTCCTTATTTCTTCAAAAATGGGTTCATCGGGATTTACAATGTCAAAATCACCTATTCCAATCATGATCATCTGCCCAACCATAATATCAACTGAATCCATTGGAGGATCAGTTTTTGCATCAGCAGCGAAAACCAGTAGTGTGAAAACCAGTAAAAGTATTTTTTGCATCTTAATTCTTAATCATCTTTTCTACTCTCTCTCCTTCTGTGGAGACATAATAGCCTTGGAGATCTGCAGCAAGGCACGAATGTACAGGAAGTATGCCAATCACATCACCAACTTTCATGCGGGATAGCTCTCTAATAGGCAATTTGATAATTCCATGCTCTTGAGACAACCTTACTACACTGCCCAAAATTTCTGTACTCCAGCCACCAGACGTAAGAGCGACCATTTTGCCAAAGCACCTTTGATCTTTCCCGTCCGCGTCTTTCTCGATTATCATATCCTTGGAGAGATGAACGCCACCACCATATACGACTATCTCATGTCTATCCTCATGGATGGCTACTACAGGGGCAGCCAGACAGACCGCTATTTGTTCTGTATCGCAAGAACCAATTTGCCTTTGCATCCAGTCATAAAAAACGAAGTTCCCAGCACGTATTTCATCACAAAATGAAAGGTCTTCCATCAAGCTGCAAGAAGGGGTGTCTCCATAGGAGATCAAACCGCCAAATTCATTTTGAAGATCCGTCAGCATTTTGGTAGATTCATTAAAGATCTCTTGAATGCTATCTAAGTCTCGAGCGCCATACGTATGACCCGCGTGAGCAAGAAACCCACGGTAAGTCAACTGCTCGCTTGATTGATCTATAAGTGACTTAATAAGTTTTGTGTTCTCTGGATTAATTCCAGTACGATGAGTTCCAATATCAATTTTAAGGAAGTAGCCTAAATGATTCTTAATACTTGCTTGAGCATGCTTAAGACTATCTTCTGAAACAATGAGAATGTTGAGCTTAATTTTTTCTGCTAGTGCATCAATTTCCCTTGCTTCAAGTGGATTATATGGGAATGCAATGGTGATATCATTCCATCCATGCTCAGCAAAGTAAGTGGCCATAGAAACCGAGCTAACGGTACATTTCGTTACACCACTTGACCTATACAATTCAGCAATGTCTGCAGAGAAATGAGTTTTGAAATGCGGACGTACCTCAGCCTTGGATCGGCTAGCTTTTTCCAGCATTTGATCAATGTTTGCCTGGCACTTTGTTTTGTCTATGAGAAGAGTTGGAATCTTTAGATCCATGAGCGCTGTTTTTCAAGACTAAGGTAAAGGCATTGTCTCAACATTCCTTTGGCTATTCGTACAGGAGATACATTTGATATTCAAATGCATCAAATGTGCTCAGAAGTCTTTTTATAAAAGAGGGGTCTTTTAAGTAGAAGTTGAGGAAGTTGTCCTTCCTTTCCTGAAGGCTACCTCCAGGGAAAAGATGAGCATTCACTGATTCAATCTGTCTCCTTCGATCTTCATGAGCCCTTTTTTCCGACCGTAGCATTTTCTTTTCGGCTTTTCGGATCCGCTCTTTGAAAGACTGATTGATTGCTTCAAGATGTTGTAACAGTGTATGATCAACATCCTTAGCTTTCTTCTTCAGCTTGTTTTCGAGATCTTGCAGCGATTTAATCTCATCCTTAAAAGAAAGGTTGTTTTTGGAGTTCTCTTTCACCCACTTCGAGAATGCCTTGTCGGTAGATAAGAATATATCCTTAGATTCAAGTTCTGTTTTCGCCCATTTTTCGGCGGATATCTTAGGGACTACCAGGGCAAAGTTCCGTGGCATTAGCAAAGGAAAAGCAGTATTGAAATGATCAAAGATTCCTTTTAGTTGTAACCAGTAGACAGCTTCAGAGGGTCCGCCCACATAGGCTAGGTTGGGAAGAATGGTCTCCTGGTATAATGGCCTTAAAATCACATTCGGGCTAAAACGCTCTGGTGTCGCCTTAATCATCTCCCGAATTTCGTCATCGGTAAATCTTAGATTAGTATCGACTACACTAAAGCCATTGGAATCCTTTTCTATTCGTTCGCGGATATTATTTTCTAAATAGAAGAAGTTTATCTGTCGGGGATTTACTTGCGTCTTATACCCCAATTTTTCCAGAGAAGAAGAGGTTTGGCCAACCATTTCTTCGGCGCTGTGAGAAAATAGGTCGTCTTCGATTACCCCTGCAAACAATCCTTTTAGTCTGGAATGGTCAGCGTTAACGACTACAATTCCTTCTTCTCCAAATAAATGACTGACGTAAGTCCTGACAGCATCGGCAAGGTTCGCTTTACTATAGGCTTCCGTAAAAAATGATGCTCCACTGGGTAGGCCTTGTGCTATCTTTTTCAGTCCATCGGTATTAAAATGTCCGACTGCTCCGGTTTGATCTGTTTCCCAACTGTATTTTTTTCCTTCGAAAAAGAAGTGATTGATCTCTTCAAAGTCATGATCCTCGCTCGCCATCCAATACACAGGAACAAAGTTGTAATCAGGGTAGGTCTCCTTGAGCTTTTGGCAAGCATTGATTACGGTAACAATCTTGTATAGAAAGTAAAGTGGCCCAGTGAAGATATTGAGTTGATGACCTGTAGTGACGGTAAAGGTGTTTGGCTGAGCCAGGCTTTGAATGTTGCCAGAAACTGCCGAACTGGTTTCAGTATCTACATATTGCTCCTGCAACGCCTCTACCAGTACTTTTCTGCCACCATCGTCAAAGTTCCTTTTCTCAATAGCACTTTTGAAATTTTCCACGGATGGAAAGGCATTGTAAAAAGGAGTTAATTCTTCCTTTTTGCTTATGTAATCAATGAAAAAGGATGAAAAACAGTCCGTTTCTTCTAGTGGGATGGTTTCAGTACGCACCTTTAGTAAAGCAGCTTAAGACTGAATTGGTTCACCATACAAATCAAATGCGGTGGCGTCTGTGATTTTTACCTTAGCAAAATCACCAATTCGCAGGTAAGAATGATCGGCAGGAATGATTACCTCATTGTCTACTTCGGGTGAGTCATACTCTGTCCTTCCAATGAATGTCCCACTCTCCATCCTGTCTATTAAAACCTTATATTCCTTGCCAATTTTTTCTTCATTCAGGCTAGTCGAAATCTCTTCTTGCAAGTCCATCACGGCGTTCGCTCTTTCTTGTTTAATTTCCTCAGGAACATCATCCTCGTAAGAAAAAGAGTGTGTATTCTCTTCATGGGAGTAAGTGAAGATACCGAGGCGTTCAAATCTATTTTTTTCAACGAAATCCAGCATCTCTTCAAAGTCTTGCTGCGTTTCCCCAGGGTGCCCTGCAATCAAGGTAGTACGAATAGCAATGTCCGGCACTTTTGCTCTCATTTTATCGAGTAAGGCCTCTGTCTTTTCTCTTGTAGTTCCTCTACGCATCAATTTCAGCATATTGGTGGATGCGTGCTGTAGCGGGATATCTAGGTAATTGCAGATGTTACTTCTATTTGCCATAACATCAAGAACGTCTTCTGGAAATCCCGTAGGAAATGCATAGTGCAGTCGGATCCACTCCAAACCTTCTACATCAGCTAGCCGATCCATCAGTTCTGCTAAGTTTCTTTTTTTGTACAGATCCAACCCATAGTACGTAGAGTCTTGTGCAATTAGAAGGATTTCTTTGGTACCTTGACTTACCAATGATTGCGCCTCTGCAATTACCTGCTCCATGGGTTTGGATACATGCTTCCCACGCATCAGCGGGATAGCACAAAAGCTACAAGGGCGGTCGCATCCTTCTGCAATTTTTAGGTACGCATAGTGCTTATTGGTGGTGATTATTCGTTCGCCAAGCAGCTCCTTTTTGTAATCAGCTTTGAATTTCTTTAAAAGAGCAGGTAAGTCTCCAGTCCCAAACCATGCATCTACATTGGGAATTTCGTCCTTCAATTCATCCTTGTATCGTTGAGACAAGCAGCCTGACACATAGACTTTTTCCACGAGCCCTTCCTCTTTTGCATCCACGTATCTAAGTATGGTATCAATGGACTCTTGCTTGGCATTGTCAATGAAGCCGCATGTATTCACCACCACTACGTTTGCATCGTCTTTGGTAGACTCATGCGTGGCATCAATATTGTTTCCCTTTAGTTGAGTCAACATTACTTCGGAATCAACCAAATTTTTGGAACATCCCAGAGTCACAATATTGACCTTCGTTTTCTTTAAACCCTTCGTTTTCATTTCTCTTAACTGGAAAAGTGTTCGGCACTTATCACTTGCAAAGCTAATTGAAAACTTAGGCATGGATGAATGAAAAACGTAGGTAAGGCTTAATTTTGAAGATCAGTGAAAAAACTCATTTTCATACTTATAGGACTACTGGTATTATCCTGTCAGGATATTGAGAACTGTGATACAGATGATGGACTCGATTTTTTGATTGTGCGGTTTTTTGACCGTGAAACAAAAGAGCCCAAATCGGCTGGATTTAGATTCACAGTAGATGGGTCTCCCTATAGATGGGTTTTTGCTGCTGACACCACCATCACACCGGAGCGCACCACTACGGTTGATGGAGAGGAAGTGATAATTCCAGCCGACACGACCATAGAATCGGACTCAACATTTATTTTATTGCCAATAAACTCACTTGCAGAAACAACTACGTATTTTTTTGATACAGATACATCTAGTCATCTAATGGAGCTCAGCTATGATGCCTCGTATTCGATTTTCGATGAATCCTGCGTCAGATCGCTTACCTTCTCAAATATCGACACGGTGCAACATACCTTCGACTCTCTTTCTATACCAGGTAGAGTTACAAATAGACAAATCGGAACCAATGTTGAGATATACCTTTAGTATCTGTTTGTTGGGGTTGTCTTCGCTATTGTTTGGCCAAGATGCAAAACCACTAAAAAAGAAAGCAGATTGGAGGCCATATGATTTGAAAGTGGGCTTCAATGCGATCAGGAGTGGCAGGGCTTGGTTCGAATCAGATATTTCCACGCATGAAGGACAGGTAGCATTAGCTCTTCATCGATATAACCTCGTATTGGATTATGGTTTTGAAGAAAGGCAAAGAGGAGACAGTTTAGATTATTCAAATAGCGGCAGTTACGTTCGGTTCGGTTTTGATCGAAATTTCACAAAGAATAAGGAAAGTGGGAACGTGCTTTCCCTAGGACTTAGGTATGCACGGGCTTCTTTTGAAGATCGCATGGCATTTGTGGAGGATCAGGGATTTGGAGAACAGGAGTATATATTGACCAATGATAATTTAAGTGCACGTTGGCTGGAAATAGCGCTAGGCTTAAGAGGCAAAATCGTTTCAAATTTGTACATGGGCTTCACCATGAGATGGCAGTTTGCTCGAAAAGTAGAAGGTGAGGGTCTATTAAAGACTTTTGATATTCCTGGCTTTGGGAAGACTAGGCGGCAAAACTCCACCGCTTTCGACTATTACTTGATGTGGAGAATACCCTTCAAGAAATGAAGTATCATTTAAGTATCTGGTTTCTCTTGTTGGCAAAAGTTGTGTGCTGTCAGGATCTTGAAACTATTCAAGCAAGGCTAGAAAGTTTGAGTGAGGAAAACATGGTGCTTAGGACGCAAGTTTCTACTGTTATCTCAGAATTTGGCTTTGAGTCCAAGGAAATGCAGTCTTTCAATAAAGAGATTTTGAAGTTTGATTCAGTTGCGCTTGACTATGCCATTTCTGTGATCGAAGAATACGGTTGGTTGGGGCGTAGTGATATTGGCAAGCAAGCCAATGAAACCTTATTTGTCCTCATTCAGCATGCGCAAGATGTAAAAGTCCTGGAAACATACTTTCCACTCTTAGAAGCGTCTGCAGAAAAAGGAGAGTCTTCGAAGGCCAGTGCTGCCACGATGAAAGACCGGATACTGGTGCGACAAGGAAAAAAGCAGCTGTACGGGACACAGTCTAGAATGGTCGATGGAAAATTAGCATTGTATCCAGTGGAAGACCCAGAAAATTTAAAAAAACGTAGAAAGAAAGTAGGGTTGGGTCGATTATGAATGTAGTAATGCCAAATAGCCTACAAAGAGGTATTTCTGATGAAAATGTTACCTTTAATAAATTTAGTCGCTTTGAAAAACTACTTGCTACTACTCACAATAACTTTCATTGCTGCCTCCTGCAGTAACGATTCTTCAATAATCCCTGAAAATCAACTGGTACTTAATTTGCCTGAAAAACCGTTTGATTACATCATGGATAATGATCAAGCTGTTCTTGGGCGTGTTCTTTTTTATGATAAGCAGCTATCGATCAATAATGGGGTTTCTTGTGCGTCATGCCACAAACAAGCGCTTGCATTTGCTGATAACAAGCAATTTAGTCCTGGCTTTGATAACAGGCCCACAGAAAGAAACTCTATGCCTATACAGAACTTGCTGGGATCTGATATCGGGTTTGGATTTAGACAGGACATGTCTGGCGTCAGTTTAGCTGGTCTTTTTTGGGATGGGCGTGGGATAAACCATTCAGAAGCATTGCTGCTTCCTGTTATCAATCATGTAGAAATGGGGATTCCAAATATTGATTATTTGACAGAGAAAGTATCATCGATAGACTACTATGATGAGCTTTTTGCTAAGGCTTTTCCCGGTCAGCAGATCGATGGATTCACTATTTCTTCATCACTATTTTCTTTTACTCACAGCATTACTTCGTTCAATACGAAGTTGGATAAGTCTCTGAGAGGAGACGTGGAGCTAAGTCCAAATGAAAAGTTGGGTCAGGCACTTTTCTTCACAAAGTATGAATGTAATTCGTGCCATCAAGTTCAGGACCCTCAAGGCTACCTGTTTGCTGGAGGCTTTGCTAATATTGGCTTGGAATCTAATTATGCAGATTCCGGACTCGAGGGAATCTCTGATCGAAGTTTTGACAATGGAAAATTCAAAATTCCTTCACTTAGAAATGTGGCATTGACTGCACCATATATGCATGATGGTAGATTTGCTTCACTACAGGAAGTGATTCTTCATTATAAATCGGAAGTTGTCGACCACCCAAATCTTGATCATCGACTGAAAGGGAGCGATGGAGTTCCATTGAGGCCAGAAATTACAGAAAGCGAAGTACAGCTAATAGTGGACTTTCTTGGAACACTCACAGACCACTCACTTATTGCGGACGAAAGATTCTCCAATCCATTTGTTGTTGAATAGCTATGAAAAAATACTTTTTGCTATTTGCGATGCTGACTACAGTAAGTCTATCGCACGCTCAAGAAGAAGTCGAAGGAATAAGTATTGAAGGCCATTTTCTCGGCGTTCAAGCCAATGAACTACTTAGGCAGGTTCTTAGTATTGGAAGCTCTAGTTTGCCAACAAATCCTTACTTCTTTAACTATACGTACACTGCGGCATCTGGAGATGGTTTCTCTTCTAGTATTGCTTACTCCAGGGAGGAGTTTGATAACTCAGATAACTTCACAAGCCTTGAGACAGAATCCGATCGTTTTGCTATTCGTCTTGGCTATGAAAAAAAGAAGGTTCTTTCCAAGAGGTTCATTTATTCGTTGGGGGTAGATTTCTTAATTGAGTCGCAAAAGAATGTGACAACCAGTGAAGATAACTTCAGTAATGGCCAAGCGGTAATCATAACAAATAAACGTTCTGGCTGGGGTCTAGGCCCTAGGTTTAATTTCTATTACCGACTTTCAGATCGAATTTTGATAGGGACGGAGGCAAACTATTATTACAAATCTTTGAAGGATAAGTTTTCCACGGAATTTGATGATGATTTTGGAATAGATGACGAAGAGGATGAGCGGTCTATTAAAAGTTTTACATTCGCTAGTCCATCGATCCTATGGCTGACTATTAAACTGTAGCCCTACAAAAATCTTACATCTTCTATCTAAAACCTGTTCCGATTTCCTTTTCAATAAGTGAAACGCCAGTGCTGCCACAATGAAAGACCGGATACTGGTGCGACAAGGAAAAAAGCAGCTGTACGGGACTCAGTCGAGAATGGTCGATGGAAAATTAGCATTGTATCCAGTGGAAGTTCCAGAAAATTTAAAAAAAACGCAGAAAAAAAGTAGGGTTGGGGAAGCTAAAGACCTAGTAGGACTCTTCTACTCTATAAAAATTTCACATCTTCTATTTCACCGAGCCGAATTTCCTTTTCAATAAGTGCAAGGCCAGCGCTGCTAAGGTGAAGGATCGAATACTGGAACAATGAAGAAAATAAAAAAAACACATTGTATCCAATTCCTTGAATAGATACTGTATCGTCCTGAAATAAGTTGACTCTTTTTGACATAACAAACTGAGAGTCAATCATGGAAAAACACAAAAGACCTGGTAATGAATTGAACTTCCAAAAGAGGTATTCATTCGCCTTCAAAAAGCAAGCGGTTGAGCCGGTACTCAATGGTCAAATGTCCCAGAGATATGCGGCTGAAAAGTTCGGGGTATCCAGAAATACCCTAGCTTCATGGTGTAAAGATTTTGGAATGGATCAGAGCCCTAAAAACCAATCAAAAAATAAAGAAATCAAGAAGCTCAAAGACAAGATCGAGGAGCTCGAAATCATCAAGGATATCCAACAGGATATGCTGGCCATTTTACAAGAGCAAGTAGGTGCCGATGAGTTGGAAAAGTACTTGCCCGAGCAGTTATTCAAAGAAATCCAAAAAGCCGCAAAAAAGTTAAAGTGAAGCATCACTATCAGCT
>JABSPG010000190.1 GCA_013214445.1 Ekhidna sp.
GCTCTGGGCTTTACACTGACAAAATTGCAAAGCTTACGGGAGCCAAAATAGATTTCAAGATAGTCCCTTTCAGAGGTGAATACTACAAGATTAAACCCGAAAAAGAGTACTTGGTAAAGAATCTGATTTACCCGGTTCCTGATCCAAATTTCCCGTTTCTTGGTGTGCACTTCACTCGCATGATCGATGGCGGTATTGAAGCTGGTCCAAATGCAGTGCTCGCTTTTGCCAGAGAAGGTTACAAAAAAAGCAACATCAATCTAAAGGAGCTATTAGGAACTCTATTCTATCCGGGATTCATGAAAGTAGCTGCAAAATATTGGAAGACCGGCATGGGTGAAATGTATCGTTCCTATTCCAAAGGTGCATTTACAAAAGCACTACAAGAACTAATTCCTGAGATTCAAAAGAAAGACCTAGTTAAGGGAGGAGCTGGAGTCAGAGCTCAAGCTTGCGATAGAAAAGGTGGTCTAATTGATGACTTTCTTGTTGTAGAGCATGACAAGTTTATAAATGTAGGAAACGCACCATCCCCCGCTGCTACATCATCACTAGCTATAGGAGAGCGTGTGGCTCAAATGGCGGTAAAAAAACTCTCTTAACCATGATCAAAAAAACACTTATCATTCTAGCGGTTTTTTCGATACTGATCTCATGTAAAGATTCAGATTATAACAAATCACTATCTCTGAAATTAGATAGCATGACGCAAGTAACAGATGAACTAGAATCAAGATTGATGGATAGCACTGTCAAAACCAATAAGTACAAACTGTATCTTAAGAAGGAGCAAGCTCGATCTGAAAACAGGAAAGAAGCTAAAAAGCTATTCGATAAATATGGATATCCAGGATTTGATATGGTTGGAAAAGAAGGTTCTAGACAGTTTTGGAGTATTGTCAATCAGGAAGAAAATGACTTAGAATTTCAACTGACCGTATTAGATTCAATGATTCTAGAAGTAGTCGAAGCAAATGCATACGCAGAAGACTATGCCCAGTTAATGGACCGTGCTAGAATGAAAAGTAATGTTCAGCAACTTTATGGCACACAGTTCTACATGGACACAATCACAGGTATGGCGATTTCTTATCCAATGTATGATCCAGAAAATGTAGACGCAAGAAGAGAACAGATGAACTTACCCTCCCTTCAAGAGTTCTTGAGTGAAGAAGCTAGAAAATGGAATGCCAACCATTGAAAATAGAGAAATTAGCATAAGGCCAGCCACCCCAAGTGACTTAGATAATATATTATCCTTATTTAAGACTACCATCCAAACGGTCAATTCAAGAGACTACAGTGATCAACAAATTGCAGTTTGGTCTTCAAAAACAGATAAACATATTTGGCAGAAAAAAATAGCTGATCAGAACTTCATTATTGCTGAAAAGACAAGTCAGATTTTAGGATTCAGCTCAATTGACTTATCTGGATACATAGATTTTATGTATGTCCATTTCAAATATCAACGAATGGGAATTGCTACAGACCTTCTAAGAAGGATCCTTGACATTGCAATTAGTCAAAGAAATAAAAGAGTATGGGCATCAGTTTCAATCACCGCCCTACCTTTTTTCAAAAGCAAGGGATTTATAGAAGTCAGAAAAGAAAACAAATCAGTGGAAAACGTCTCTTTTACCAATTCTATCATGGAAAAGACCGTTGCTAAAAACCCGTACAGAACTGTGGAGCAATAGTTTACTTAAGAGATTATTTGTCAAACTTTTCTTTCCATTCTTTGACAATTGCAGGCAAATCATCGCCTTCTTCGACAAATATTAAGGATGCTGAATTCATACAGTAACGCAAACCTGTAGGAGCAGGACCATCACTAAAGACATGTCCAAGATGGGATCCACTCCCGCTATCAACGATCTCCGTACGAATCATTCCATAGCTTTTATCAACCACTTCTATCACAGCATCTTCATTGATCGGTTGATAGAAGCTTGGCCATCCTGTTCCCGATCTAAATTTATGTATTGAACTAAAAAGAGGTTGTCCAGTTGCTGCGGAGTAATAAACCCCTTTTTTCTTATTATCCCAGTACTCTCCTGTAAAAGCACGTTCGGTACCTTGTTCTCGCAGAACATAAAACTGCTCATCAGTCAACACCTGTTTCCAATCTTCATTGGATTTTTGAATCGGATAAACTTCCTCTGCTTCGGTGGAAGACTTATTGTTTTGGCAAGCTCCAGTCAAATAGGCCAGAGCAAATATTAGAATTAGGGAAAACCTCATAATTTATGTTGGCAGGACATAACGATAGGTTCAGTAGATGTGTTTTAATTATTTCTCTATCGTTGGCATATATCTTCCAAGACTTTATCAAATGTCGCTGCGGCGATAGCATTTTAAACTTTAGACTTTCCAAGAACCTTTTCAAAGAGCTCAAGAATGGAGTATCACCCTATGTGATCATCAATAAATGCCCCAGCCGCATGCTCCATGTAGCTAGTATGTCCCTCAGGATAGATGAAACCGACATGGCCTCCTAGCTGCGGTGTTTCTAAAAAGATATTATCCTTCTGCTTAGCTAACTCAAAAGGGTAACATTTTTCGCCTAGCATGGGATCATTCTCTGCATTCACAATCAATAATGGTATCTCTACATTAGGCAAAAACTGATCGCTAGTTATCTTGGAATAGAAATCCAAAGCATCTTTGTATTCTGGGTGTACTTTTAGCGTAAAAGCAGTATCCAGCTCATTAAATGTCTCGACCTGTTTCAGGCGATCGACATCAATAGGAAGCTCCATCAGCGTCGCTTTAGATAAAATCTTTCCCTTCAGTTTACTCACAAACCTTCTTTCGTAAAATCGATTTCCTTTCTTTTGAAGCTGATGCACGCTATCTAGTACATTACAAGGAACAGAAAAAGATATTGCTGCTTTAATTCGAGGATCCGGTGTTCGCTCTCCCAAATACTTCTGTTGCATACCCCCTCCCATCGAGTACCCTATCAAAACCACTTGTCGATATCCTTTAGATATTCCATAATCAATAACAGCGGCAATATCTTCAGTAGCTCCATGGTGATAAAACCTAGGCAGACGATTCATTTCACCACTACAACTTCGATTATTCCACGCAAGGATATCCCAACCCTTCTCAGAAAAGTACTTTGCTGGCCGCTTGATGTAGTGTCTGTCAGCACTACCTTCCAACCCATGACTAAGAACAATCAAACGATTGTTACCTCCCTTAATCCAATCTAAATCAAGAAAATCTCCGTCATCAAGTTCCAGTCTCTCACGTTGGTATGGAAGTCCTTCAACTTTGAAAAACAAAGAGGGGATCACTGTTTCGAAATGACCGTTAATAAAATACCACGGCCTTTTATGATATTTGGGTTTTAGAATTGGCACTGGCGGCTCAATTATTGTATACAGATGAAAAACAACTTTCGAAATTAGCTACTTGATGAGACAAAATCTCAAAATTACTCTACTACTTATTCTCACCTCTTACCATTCTTTTTCTCAAAATGCCTTAATCATTGACAATTCTACGGGAAAGCCCATTAATGATGTTTTTGTCTATCATGAGGACCAAAATTCCATCGCATATAGTGATGAAAAAGGAATTGCAGATCTCACCAATTTCCCTACTGGTTTAGTTTTCTTTCAACATCCATCCTATGTCACTCAATCGGTCTCCTACACTGGCAATGAACTGAGGGTATCATTGGAGGAAAAGATTATGTCTTTTAATGAAGTAGTAATATCTGCCAACAAGTGGGAACAGGAAGAAGAAGACGTATCTCAACAAATCATGTCTGTCAACAAAAAGACGATCCAGTTTCAAAATCCCCAAACCTCAGCTGATCTATTGGCAAGTTCAGGACAGGTCTTCGTACAGAAAAGTCAACTAGGCGGAGGGTCCCCAAAAATTCGGGGGTTCTCAGCAAATTCAGTATTGCTAGTGGTAGATGGAGTGCGGATGAACAATGCTATTTTTCGTGGAGGTAATTTGCAAAACGTCATCAATGTTGACGCTAATGCGTTAGAAAGTTCCGAAGTGATTTTCGGTCCAGGCTCAGTCATCTACGGCAGTGACGCCTTGGGAGGAGTTATGGACTTCCACACCATTACTCCTGACTGGTCTAGCGATGAAATTACTGATATATCTGCTAATATTCTTACCAGATATGGCTCTGCTGCAAATGAAAGAACAGGACATATCGATTTCTCGATTGCAAAAAGAAAAGTCACGCTCTTCCACAGTACCACATACACTGCCTTTGACGACCTACGTGCTGGGAGTAACCGAAGCAGTGGATACAAAAATGAATTTGAAAGACCTTTTTATGTCGAGCGCATTGATGGTTCAGATCGTTTGGTTGAAAACACTGATATAGATCTACAAAGGTCTTCGGCCTATGATCTTTTCAACACCATTACTAAACTGAAATTTAGACTATCAGACGATCTAGACGCCAGCTATGGGTTCTATTTCAGCACAACATCCAATATCCCAAGATATGATAGGTTGACGCTCCCTTTGAATAACTCATCAGATTCATTAGAAATTGCTGAGTGGTACTATGGCCCACAAAAATGGATGATGCACAATGCTAGATTAAACTATTATAAATCGAATAGACTTTTTGACCAGGTTCGGTTGAATATTGCCTTCCAGAAATTCGAAGAAAGTAGGAATGATCGTGATTTTGGAGATGACCGCCTTCGCTCTCGAACAGAAGAAGTAGACATGTACTCAATCGCCTTGGATTTCGACAAAGAGTTTTCCAATTCGAACCTATACTACGGTTTAGATTTCTTTTATAATGATGTTGAATCGGTTGGCATTCGAAGAAACCTCGTAACTGACGAAATCACCTCTGTCACGCCGCGCTATCCGGATGGAGGAAGTAGCTATACCTCTTTCGCCATTTATGGAAGTTATGTGAATCGACTTTCCGAGATCTTTACACTAAATACCGGTTTACGGCTCAATAGTGTTTCGCTTTCCGGAAGCACATCCAATGAAGATGCTATTAGCTTTGCAGCGGATGATTTCAATCTATCCAACACCGCACTGAATGGATCTTTAGGTCTGGTTGCCAATACTTCCGAAAAAAATAAATTCAGCCTCAATCTTTCCACAGGATTTAGATCCCCAAACATTGATGATGTAGGTAAGGTTTTTGAAATTGATGACAACACCGTAGTAGTTCCAAACGAAAATCTAAGTCCTGAATACACTTTCAGTAATGAGCTTTCTTACCAAAGAAAAAGTGATCGATTACTTATACAAGTAGTGGGATTCTACAGCAGGCTATACGACGCAATTGTTAGAGGACCTTATCAAATAGCGAATTCAACCGCTTCTGATACACTGCAGGTTAGAGCTCAGGTCAATGCAGATCAAGCAGAAGCTTATGGTGCTAGTCTTCTTGTAAGAGCTGAACTAACAAATGATCTAGCACTTAGCAATACCATTACCTATACTGACGGGCAAGACCTATCAAATGGTGAGCCTCTAAGGCACGCCTCTCCTACCTTTGGCCGGTTTTCATTGTCGCATCGCAGTAAAAAATTCAGGTCCGAGTTTTTCATCGACTACAATCTTGATTACACACTTGATGACATCCCCTTAACTGAGATTAATGACAAACCAAATCTTTACACCGCTACAGGAACCCCAGGATGGTTCACACTAAATCTTAGATCGAGTTATCAATTCAACAAATACCTAAATCTAAACGTAGGGATCGAGAATGTTTTGGACACTCATTATCGACCATATTCCTCCGGCATTAGCGCCCCCGGCAGGAACATTACCCTGTCCATCAGAGGAAGCTTTTAGCCAGGACTATCTGTAAAACCTTAAGCCCAGGGTAAGGTCTATCCTCGAAATATTAAAATTATTTACAGGTCGACTCCCCGCATTGGTGTCAATTTCAGAAAGTTCTGCAAAAGTGACTTCTGCACCTAACCCCACGCCGACGTTATCTGAAAGCAGAAAATCATAATGCAATCCCAAAGCCACTCCCATAGTATTTCCAGATTCGTACATCTCGGAACCATTGATAGAATAGTCTGTCCTGTAGTCCATCCTTCCTATTGCGAGAGCATAGTAGATTGCTTGCTCATCAGATAGAGTATTCCTGCACAAGACTGAAAATGCCAAAAACTGAAATGTAATTAGCTCATCTCGCAATCGAATAACACCACCATTTATATCTAAAAAATCCTCCTCTGCAGGAGTAAATATGTAATTGTATTTGGCGCCTAAACCAACACTTTCAAAGGGGAAGTAATGTAACTCCCCCTCTAACTTCCAAAGTGTTTGAACCTGATCTTTGTAAGATTGAGGTGCCCAATCATAGCCACCAAATTGGTAAGTAAAACCTCCGTTTATCGCTAACCGAAAGTCTGGCGTTTTGATACTTTCATAGTTAATGAGAGGTATATCATCTTCATTTTTCAAGATCTCTTTACCAGTCTTTGTAGTTTCTACTTGCGGAACACTTTGCCTATATGACTGAACCTTGGTAAATGGAAATCTTGAACGCATCAAAAGAACTCCGCTACTCTGATCAAAAACTGAAAAATGAATGAATTCATCAGAGACTCTGGTAATCTTACAATTGATTGTGTCCCCTTCAGTGGTGATGATTTCATCCTGAGACCTAGCTTGCAAGACCGACAAAAAACAAAGTAGTAGTATGTATTTTCTCAAAGTTGATCTATCAATTACATCATGAAGATATTAAGATCAACAATAAAGTTGATAAATGCCCTTAGAAAACAACCAGTTTTCTACTTAGCTGCAATATTAAAGACTCTGGTAATGTTGAATCCGTAGTGAATATCTCCATCCCAAAAATCACCAACTGTTTCCCCAATGAAACCTCGTTCATTCATCTGCACGGCATTGGTTAGGCCAAGTTGAAAAACATGTCCACCCGTCTCTATATCTACACCGATGGCAAAGGAGTTTTGAAACTGTTCAGATTTATCCGAAAATTGAGGGTAGTACTCAGTGACAATGGCCATTCTTTGTGAGAGTTTGTATCTGGCCCCTATTCCCAGCGCTAAAAGTAAATTGTCATCCTCATTAGTAAGGACGAGATTTCTCTGTATCACCGTAGGTGCTAATTGCATACTAAAGCTCGAATTAAACTTTCTTGCAATCATCAGTTGTGCTGTATAAGCATTTCGATCCAGTCCTTCCAACCCTTCCAAAATAGGAGCAGTTTTGCGCGCAAAGGAAACAAAAGCAGTAGCTGTGATAGGAGAAGTATTGGACTGTCTTATTGCTCGGTATTTTAAAAATGTGTCAACAACCTTGTCAAAGGATGACCTACC
>JABSPG010000191.1 GCA_013214445.1 Ekhidna sp.
GCTATGGTATTTGCTGTCTTATTGGGTATAATCTTCCCAGCTTTCAAAGACTGATAGGTATCATCTACTTCTTCCGGTTCTCCAAGATATATCTCCATGTTGGGGTCCAAATAGTGCGCAACTAATGCTGATCCCGCAGCTAGGCCCCCACCTCCTACAGAAGTAATAAGACAATCCAAATCAGCTTGCTCTATCAATTCTTTTGCCGCAGTTGCTTGCCCGGCAATGATGCTGTAATCATCGAATGGGTGTATCAAGACCGCTCTAGTCTTCTCAATGATGTCATCGCAAGCTTTAATCCTTGCCTTTTCATTGGGCTCACAAAAAATAATTTCTGCGTCATAACTCTTCACCGCATTGATCTTTACTTGCGATGCATTCTTTGGCATAATCACATAGGCTTTCGCTCCAGCAAGTTTAGCTGCCAAAGCCACTGCTTGACCGTGATTTCCAGAAGAGTGACATGCAAATCCATTTACACGCTCCTCCGGTCGGTGACTGAAGATTGCATTAGCAGCACCACGCATCTTAAATGCGCCAACCTTCTGGAAGTTTTCACACTTGAAAAACAAGTGACATCCTGCGATCTCGTCAATATTTTTTGAAGTCATCACAGGCGTCTCAATGATGTATTTTGAGATGCGCTGGTGAGTACGTTTGATATCTGAAAAGGAGGGGACGGTTGTTAACATCTTACAAGGTTAGGATTGGGAGATTAAATGCTAATAATGATGTCTGCATTGAGCTATATAAAGAACTTCATTTTCCACACGATAAACAAATCGATGTTCGTGATCAATTCGTCTAGACCACCAACCAGAAAGCTCATTTTTTAGCGGTTCTGGTTTTCCAATTCCTTTAAAAGGAGTTCGCTTACATTGTTTTATGAGGGCATTGACTTTTCGCAACATTTTTTTATCGTGAGTTTGCCAATAAATATGATCTTCCCAGCCTCTGCTCATGAATACAATGTTCATTCCTCCATTTTAGTGAGATCATCCATATCTTTTTTGATCCCTTTATCCATCTTAAATTCTTCTACACTATTTAAGAGTCGTTCTCTGTTCTTTGGGCTACTCAGAAGGTATGTGGTTTCATCCATACTTTCGTAATCTGATTTAGATATGACTACCACATCTTCTCCATTAGCTCTTGTAACATAAAGAGGGTTAGAGTCATGGACTACTTTGTCCATGTAGCTCTTAAGATTTTGTCTGAATTTTGAATAGCTAGTCACTTCCATAAATCAAATATACGCGTATTTGTACAATATGTTGTACGATTTTGGAGATTGCAAACGTTAAGCTATTCTGCTTAGAGACTCAAACAAATGACTACTCTTCTGAAGGAGTACATTAATGTGCTTGCAACCAGTTTTCGCCAACTCCCATTCCAATTTCCATCGGAACTTCTAGCGGATGTGCATTTTTCATGAATGATTCCACTTTAGACATTAAGAGTTCCTTTTCGTCTTTGTGCATATCAAATACCAATTCATCGTGAACCTGCATAATCATCTTGGATTGTAATTGCTCCTTTTGCATCCATTTGTGAATGTCTATCATAGCGATCTTTATAATATCCGCTGCACTGCCTTGTATGGGGGCATTAATCGCATTTCGCTCGTCAAAACCTCTCATGGTGAAGTTTCGAGAGTTAATGTTCCTTAGGTACCTTCTGCGGCCCAAAATCGTTTCCACATATTCATCCTCCTTTGCTTTGGCAATGGTGCCATCCATGTAGCTTTTGACGTTGGGAAATTCCTTGAAGTACGAATCAATAATTTCCTGTGCTTCGCCTCGCGCAATATTCAAATTCTGAGAAAGGCCGTAAGCGGAGATGCCATATATAATGCCAAAATTTACCTCCTTGGCCTTACGTCTCATGTTAGGTTCAACATTGTCCACATCCACTCCAAATACTTTTGCTGCTGTGGTTGCATGGATATCTCTCCCGTCTTTGAAGGCCTGCATCATACTCTCATCCTTGGAAAAAGCAGCCATAATTCTGAGTTCTATCTGAGAGTAATCGGCAGCCATAACCAAGTGATGATCATCCTTTGCTACGAATGCTTTTCGAATGGCACGTCCCTTTTCCGTACGAATAGGGATATTTTGAAGGTTCGGATTATTTGAACTCAGCCTGCCTGTGGCTGCAACCGTCTGCCTGTAATCTGTATGAATGCGGTCACTTACTGGACTGATCAGTTTTGGCAAAGCATCTACATAGGTCGACTTTAATTTTTGATACTCACGAAACTCCAATATCTGCGCTGCAATTTGGTGTTCATCTGCTAGTTTGGAAAGGATATCTTCACCTGTAGCATATTGGCCTGTCTTTGTCTTCTTGGGCTTTTCTACAAGCTTGAGTCGTTCGAATAGGATTTCTCCCAGCTGCTTTGGTGAGCCAATGTTGAATTCTACGCCCGCAGCATCGAATATTTCCTTTTGGACCCTTCTAGTCTCATCGTCAAGTTCGACAGACATCTTCTCCAACGTCTCTGTATTCACCTTGACACCCTGATATTCCATATCTGCCAACACAAAGGAAAGAGGCTCCTCTACGTCATGAAGTAGCTTATCTAATTTTCTGTCTGCAATATCCTTTTCCAGTAGCTCTTTTAACTGCAAAGTGATGTCCGCATCTTCACAGGCATAGTCTTTGACTTTTTCTACCTCTACCTGATCAATGGTCTTCTGATTTTTTCCCTTTGGGCCTACGATACTTTCGTAGGAAATGGTCTTATAGTTCAAAAACTTATCGGCTAACCAATCCATGCTGCTATTCGATTCTGAATCAAGGAGGAAATGAGCAAGCATGGTATCGAAGATGGGTCCACTAACCTGAACCCCATAGTTTCGCATGATTTGAATATCATACTTTAGGTTTTGGCCAATTTTTTGAATGGAAGGGTCTTCCAAAACTGCTTTGAATCCATTTGCAACCTCTTGCGCATTCTCAAAACAGGGCACATACCATGCTTCTCCTTTTTCAATGGAGAATGCTATTCCCACGAGTTTTGCTTCTCTGGTCTCTAGGCTTGTAGTCTCGGTATCGAAACAGAAAGATTTCTGCTCTGCAAGTCGATCTACCAGTGACTGAATTGCATCAGCTCCTTCAACCAAATGATAAGTATGCTTGGAGGTATCTATCGACTCTTTCTTCTCTTCTACAGGCGTTGACGATCCTCCTCCATCGAAGAGCCCAAGCTGCTGTGTATCCCCTTTTTTGATATCGTTCTCTTCCTGAAAAACGCGTCTTGAGATCGTCTTGAATTCCAGCTCATCAAAGATGGGTTTCAAAATGTCCGCATTTGGATCGCCGTATTTCAAGGCTTCCTCATCAAATTCAATGGGTGAATCTATTTTGATTGTAGCCAGTTCCTTTGACATGATACCCTGCTGACCAAACTCCATTACCTTCTTTTGTTGTGCTCCTTTCAGCTTATCAGCATTTGCGACTATACCTTCCACCGTATCAAACTCCTTTAGAAGTTTGGATGCCGTTTTGTCTCCAATACCAGGTATACCAGGAATGTTATCTACTGCATCACCCTTTAGGCCTAAGACATCACGCACCTGATCAACATTTGAAATATCAAACTTGGCTAGTACCTCGGGAATGCCCATGATCTCGACTCCATTTCCCATTCTGGCAGGTTTGTAAAGCGAAATGTTTTCGTCAACTAATTGCGCAAAGTCTTTATCTGGCGTCATCATAAACACCTTAAAATTTTCCTGGCTCGCCTTTTTGGCAATGGTACCAATCAAGTCATCTGCCTCAAATCCATCCTTTTCCAATACTGGAATATTGAAGCCCTTGACAATATTCTTACAGTAGGGAATCGCTACCTTAATCTCTTCCGGCTGCTCCTGACGAGTAGCTTTGTATTCTGCATAATCGATGTGACGAAACGTTGGAGCATGCGTGTCAAATGCTACTCCAATATGGGTAGGCCTTTCTTTTGTTATGATCTCCAACAAAGAGTTCGTAAAGCCCATAATTGCTCCAGTATTTATGCCATTGCTGGTAAGTCTGGGGTTCTGACTCATGGCAAAATGAGCGCGATATATCAATGCGAAAGCATCGAGTAGGAAAAGTTTCTTTTCTGACATTTCGTAAAGGTAATTGAGTGACTTGAAGATTAGCTGATTAAGGAATTACTTTGGCATTGGAACCCTGAAATATAGACACCCCGATGGTCGCATTCTTCAAAAAGCTCACTATAGCAGTACTAACCATACTAGGAGTTATTTATTTGTTATTTCTCTACTCCAGTTCTGGCAATTTGGATGACCAATCCTATCGTGCCATGCATTATTATGTAGATCCACCAAAGTCTACTGACTCTACATTGAGTATCATGACCTACAACCTGGGCTACCTATCTGGGATGACTAATAATAGGTCGATAAAAAGAGAAGAAGCCTTTTTCGAAAATAACCTAGTACGTTCTCAAGAAATCTTGGGTGGTTTTGATCTAGATGTAGTAGGAATACAAGAAATAGATTTTGGAGCGAATAGATCATTCGAGGTGAATCAAATGCATGAGCTAGCAACTGTTGGTCAATATGCAATTGCATACCAATCTGTCAACTGGGACAAAAAGTACGTGCCTTTTCCATACTGGCCTCCATCAAATCATTTTGGGAAAATGCTTAGCGGCCAGGCCATACTTTCAAAGCTTTCAATGAAGGAGATTGAAACAATCATCCTGCCTCCCAACGAAACTGCTCCATATTACTATCGAGCGTTCTATTTGGATCGATTACTTCAAATAGCTGAGGTTAATTTTCTAGGTACGACTACTAAAATCATGAATGTTCACCTAGAAGCGTACGATAAAGAAACCAGGCTAAAGCAAATTGAGATTGTCAAGGAGGAATTCGAAAAGTATGCCGCAAATCAACCTGTGATCTTGCTGGGAGATTTCAACAGCGAATCCCCCGGTATCAAGGAGCTAGATGCAATTGACGTACTTGCCGAATCTGCATGGATCTCATCCGCCATACCGTTCAATAAAGAGAAAGCCAACGGTACATTTTCAAGTGAAAATCCAAGGAGAATGATTGACTACATTTTCTACAACACAAACTTCCTCATTTGTGACTCTGCCAGAGTTGTATCTGAGGCAGGTCAAATCTCAGATCATTTGCCTGTGATTGCCCTAATGCAATTAAAGTAACTTAACTACTCATACCTCAACGCTTTTATCGGATTCGTTTTTGCGATGGATAAGGTTTTGTATCCCACCGCGATTAGCGCGATTAGGATCACCAGAATAGCAGCAATCACGAAGACAGACAAACCAATGCCAATTCGGCTGCTGAAATTGTCCAACCAACCGTTCATCAAGAGGTAAACGATAGGCCATGAAATCACATTTGCAATGGCCACCAGGATCAGGAATTCCTTAGATAAGATCATTACAATCTGTGAAACATCCGCTCCGAGTACTTTTCTCACGCCAATTTCTTTGGTACGCTGAAGGGCAGTAAACGAAGTAAGACCGAAAAGTCCCAAGCAAGCCACGATGATCGCAAATGCTGCAAAGAGTGTAAATGCTCTGCTAAAATTCTGCTCATTTACATACTGTCGATTATAGAATTCATCTAAGAAAAATGTATCGAAAGGTTCTCCAGGAAAGAAGGAATCAAACGTGGCTTTAACACCGTCATAGGCACCTCTGTAGTCCTGAGAGCTCAACTTGATGGTAATAAAATCTGATGATTGCTCAATGAGAGGATATACGATCGGGTTGATAGTATTCTTCAGGGAAAGCTGGTGATAGTTGCTAACGACCCCTATAACGTTTACATCATTACCTCCTGCACGTACTTTTTTACCTACCGCATCTTCAGGACTTGCAAAGCCCAAAGAAGCAGCAGTTGCTTCGTTGATCAGTATGTTAGCGGTATCCGAAGACAGCTTTTTGTCATACCCACGCCCTGCTACAATATCAATATTGTAAGTATCGAAGTATTCATGATCGGTACCCACCATGTAAATGATGAAATTCTTGTCCTCCGTTTCCCCAGCATTCCGCAGACCTCTGGTCCAAAAAATCTCTTCTCCTGGGACATTGCTCCCACTGGAAACTTTGCTAACAAAAGAACTCGATTTTAATTCTTCTTTGAAAGTTTTGAAGGTTCTGGTGAACGTCGAGTCATTCGAATAAGGACCTCTCACAACCATCGTGTCAGTCATATCAAAACCCAGATCCAAGCCCTTCATATGGTTGAGCTGCTGATATACAATGATGGTACCAGCAATGAGCGTAACAGAGGCGGCAAACTGGAAAACAACCAGTCCTCTCCTTAGTAATATTCCCGAATGGTTGGTGGTTAATTTCCCTTTCAACACGTGCATAGGCTTAAACGAAGACAAGACAAAAGCCGGATATAAGCCAGATAATGCAGAACCCAAAAACAGCACTGCCGCGACGGTCAGCCAGAATTTTGGTAGTAGGAAAAATGTCCTGCTGATCGCTGCGTCTACCAACTGACTAAATAGAGGAGTAAGTACAATCACAAAAATTACAGCTATGGTAAGAGCAATTAGGTTCAGTACGAACGACTCTACAAGAAATTGATAGACTAATTGTCTTTGGTAAGCACCCATTGATTTTCTGACCCCAACTTCCTTTGCTCGTTCCAGAGATTTTGCGGTAGATAAATTGATGTAATTGATCCAAGCAATTATCAGGATAAAACCAGCAATCATACTTAAAAAGAAGACTGCATCTCCATCGCCCTGTTCTTCAGGCTCAGACTCCTGCAACAAGTTGGAGTAGAGATGGATATCGGTAATTGGTTGCAGTGGAAACTCAGCCCGGAAATCATACTTTTCAAAGTCTTCCCCTCTCTCCTCCCATAGCACTTCTGCAAATTTTGCATCAAACTCTTCTGAATCAGAACCTTGACGGAGCAACACATAGGTATTGAAATCGTACCAGCCCCAGGCTGTCTCGGATGAGGCTGTGCCATCATCATTACGTGTCAGGCTATTCAGCGTTTCATAGGAAATCAACACATTGTATTTCAAATGTGAATTGTTAGGTACATCAGCCGTCACTCCCGTCACCTCAAGATCTCCCTCTACCCAAGACTGAATCTCTAGTGTCTCTCCAACTACATCCGTTCTTCCAAAGTACTTTTTCGCAATTGATTCAGTAATGACAAGTGTATTGGGTTCATTTAGTGCTGTTTCCTGATCGCCATAGAGTAGTGGGTAATCAAAAATCTTTAGAAAACTGGGATCGACAATTTGGATGCGATCCTCACGATAGGCAATGTTTTCCTTTCGAATGATTACTTC
>JABSPG010000192.1 GCA_013214445.1 Ekhidna sp.
AAAGACGATTGAGACGAAAGATATTCAACTGGTGTATAGCCAAGACAAGGGTACCTATCTATTCAGTCGTGATGGGAAGCGATATCTAGTGGACTATACTTTAGATAAGATAGAAGGTTTACTCAACCCTGCCGATTTTTTTAGAATCTCCAGAAAGTACGTCGTTAGCCTTAAGTATATCAAGGACATGATATCATATACCAATTCTCGTTTAGAAATTGTGGTGAATCATTTTCAGGACGACCAAATCATTGTCGCTAGGGAGCGAGTGAATGATTTTAAGGCCTGGTTGGATCGATAATATCTGAGCTTCATCAGTTTTCTTCTCCCAGTAAGGTGTTCTTGGTTATCTTTACGGATATCAAAAAAATATACTTTTTATGTCAGTAGCAGCGATGAGCCAACGTGTAGTGAGATTTAAGAATAGCCTGCACGAAGAGTTCAACAAAACCTTAAATAACAGAGTAAACCAGTATTTTAAGGATTCAAAATATGGTAGATATGCAAACAAGGAGATGATCTTCAAGACGGTTTTCATGTTTACTTTATATTTAGCTCCGTACTTCTTGTTCCTGTTTGGTGTGGTTCAGAACATCTGGGTTTTCTATTTAATGTCATTTTTAATGGGGTTGGGTAAAGCCGGAATAGGGCTCTCTGTCATGCATGATGCAAATCATGGTGCCTACTCTAGAAAACCATGGGTAAATAAGCTCATTGGGTATTCACTAAACTTCGTCGGTGGAAATGCCACAAATTGGAAGATACAGCACAACGTGAAGCATCATACTTATACGAACGTTACTGGTATGGATGAAGATATTTCTCCTAAAGGTGGTATTCTAAGATTCGATCCGAATACGATAAGAAAGAGTCATCACAAGTGGCAGTACATTTATGCTTGGTTCTTGTACGGGTTGATGACGATGAGTTGGATCATCGTGAAGGATATTTTGCAGCTTGTTCAATATACAAAGGATGGTATGTTGAAAAAGCAAACCAACGTGACTCGTGCATGGGTTTGGTTAATCTTGACCAAAATTTTCTATTACAGTTATATTCTCGCCCTTCCTTTACTATTTACCTCTTTGCCATGGTATCATATTGTGCTAGGCTTCTTACTAATGCATTATGTAGCTGGTTTCACATTAGCAATCATTTTCCAGCCGGCTCACGTAATGGAGGATCATGATTTTACTGATGTTAAGGATTCTAACTTGGTAGAGGAAAACTGGGCTGTTCACCAGTTGAAAACGACTTGTAATTTTGCTCAGAAGAACAAACCACTATCTTGGTTTGCTGGAGGTCTCAATTATCAAATTGAACATCACTTATTTCCAAACGTGTGCCATGTGCATTACAAGAAGATCTCTAAGATTGTGAAGTCTACGGCTGCTGAGTATAATATCCCATACCGATCGTATCCTACGTTCTTGTCAGCTTTGCGCTTGCACGCCAAAATGCTCTATGCTTTAGGCCGTTAGAATGAAGGCGCTTTTAAAGGAAATTGAGAGTTGCACCGTGTGCAGCTCTTTTTTTTTGCATAATCCAAGGCCTGTGGTGAAAGCTGGGGCTGATGCCAAGGTGTTGATTATTGGGCAGGCTCCTGGACGAAAAGTTCATGAGACTGGTGTTCCTTGGGATGACCCCAGTGGACGAAATCTAAGGAAATGGTTAGGAGTAAGTGAAGATACGTTTTATGATGAAAACAAGTTCGCCTTGGTTCCTATGGGCTTCTGTTTTCCAGGCACAGGTAAATCAGGAGACCTGCCTCCAAGACCCGAGTGTGCTCCTTTGTGGCATCCCAGACTTATGTCATCGTTTAATTCAGTGAAATTGACACTCCTTGTTGGTCAATATGCTCAGAGGTATTATCTGCCGAAAGAAATAAAAACTACCCTAACAGAAACAGTAAGAACCTACAAGGATTGCATACCATCCTATTTTCCATTACCTCATCCTTCACCTAGAAATAACATGTGGATGAAAAGAAATCCATGGTTTCAAGAGCAATTGGTGCCTGAATTGAAGCATATAGTCAAGCGAATTTTGTAATTCTCTGATATAAGAAGAACAAATAGATTACCCTAAAATGGGTATTGATTTTGGTTTTTTTAGCATTGCAATTTGTACAACAATACAATATCATAATTTAATGATTTTAGACATTGCTCTCTATTTTACTAAGAGACTGAAACGTTCCTTTTTGATGTAGCGAATCAAACTTAAGTAGGAAGGATCGGGAATCAATAAAACGACGAACTAAGCAATGTCGGAATACTTATCACCTCAACACCCTAAAAGCCCTTTTTACAATTGATGTTTAAGGGCTTTTTTATTGTATATTAAAGTAGTAAGGTTTTAGCTGACTAATTAGATTGAGAGGGGAACAGCTATCTATTATTATGGTTTTAGGAAGTTCTTGTGATTAGCTCGTCACGTGTTGAGCCAGCGCCAGAGTCTTCCCAACATGGTTTTTGGAACTGGTTTTGATTCTTTGACTTCTTTCGGAAGATTTTTCGCCTCCTCTCGTTGTTTTGTCCGTTGCTTGTTAGTCTTGGATGCCGTCTTTTGATGTTCTAACCTTTGCTGATAGTGAGCAGCTCTTCTTTCCTTATCTTTTTTTGCTTTTTGTTCTTTTCTTCGTTTTTCTTGACGTGCTTCGAAAGCTTCTTTCTTGCGTTTTGCTTTTAGCCTTCTTCTTTCTTTTTCCTCGTCACTCAATTCTGGACGATTATTTTTCTTTCTACGAGTGCTGTTGGTTTTTCCTGGTTCTTCCTCTGCGTCTGCTTTCTTCTTAGGTTCTGGCAGATCTACCTTCCCCAAAACTTTTAGACCAGACAGCTCTCGCTTTGGAGCCTTTATTAGTTTGATTTTGTCTAAGTCAGTACTCGGCTCCTCCGAATCTAGCAATTCTAGCAATTTATCCGTTTGAATTACCTCATCTTCAGAATGCGGTTCAGATTTCTCTTCTTGATTATCATCCGGTTCAACTACAGAATTGGGTTCTTCTCCAGGAGAACTTAAAACCTCTTGAGGATTTGCTATTTCGCCTTCTACAGATGCAATGTCATCCAATGGAGTGGCAGGTAGTTCTTTGTTAGACTCCTTTTGATAGAAACCAGAGTCCTCAGCATCCCAAGTAATTTCTTCTTCTGTCGATGAGTCTGATAGAGTATCAACAATCTCTTCGGATTTGGGCTCTAAATCAGATTCAATCACTGATTCACTTTCTGCTTTCGACAACTCGTGGCTCTCCTCTAATACGGGATCAGGGAGTGGCTCTAACCCAAAAAAGTCCAAGACATCAGCTTCCGTCTCTTCACTGAGCTTGGTATTGAAGTGCATTTTTTCTTTGGTATCGCTCTCTAGGTAGGAGATGAGGTCTTGTACTCGGATATCATACTTGCGGGCAAATTGTCCTAGTCTCATAGGTATTGGTGACTTAAACTACAAAGCTAATTCTTCTTAGATTTTTATAATAGAGCGTCTGATGAAATGATATGAACACACTGGCGAAACTATACTTAATGATTTCAGTTCATTGACTATAAGTTTTGATTCGATGATATTACTAATGTTGTTCCTTTCAATGACTGTGTTAGAAGATTTTACAGTTGATTTTTTAGCTGGTAAACCAGCTGATTGGTACGTGCTAAATGACGGAGTAATGGGAGGTCTGTCCAAAGGAAGAGCAGTAGAAACGGAAGAAGGTGTGTTGTTTTTTGGGAGTGTTTCTCTGGAGAATAATGGTGGATTTACTTCTTACAGAAGTTCCTGGCGAAGGTATGATTTCACTACAAATAGGGAAGTAGAGGTTCGATACCGAAGTGAAGGTATGCGCCTTGCTTTGGTAATGGAAACGAGTCAACGATTTTGGATTCCGAACTTCAAAGTCAGTCTACCAAAATCAGAAAAATGGGTGACAAAGTCATTCAATTTGAAAGATTTTGGCCAGTATCGATTAGGATATCCAACAGGAAGTTTTATGACAGAAGACAATCTTAATGAAATCATCAGGATAGGTTTTATCACAGATGAAAAGCGTGCTGGTGATTTTAAGTTTGAAATTGCTTCTATTACATTCAAATAGCTCTACCTGACTAATCCACAGAAACTGTGATCCCTGATGCTATATAGTTTTTGGGAATGAAATAGAAAAACATTTCATCCCTTCATCATTTCGAAAATCAAATGATCCGTTTAGCTGATCGGTTAAACTATTGATCATCTGAATACCCAAACTGTTCCAATTATTGTTTAGAAAGTCATCTGGTATAGCTGTGCCATTGTCTCGCACTTCAAGCGTTATTTGATTTTGATCATCAGATAACATGAGCTCGATAAGCTTGTCTTTTTGTTCATCATCAAAAGCATGTTTGATGACGTTCGTTAGTAGTTCATTCACAATCAAGCCAATACTTACAGCAGTATCCAGGTCACAATTATAATCTTCCAGATTGATTGAGATATGGTTCTTTAATTCATTTCCATCGAGGAGAAGGTTGGATAATTGCGTTATGTAGTCTTTGACATCTATGGTTAATACATCTCCTTGCTTGTAAAGTTTTTCATGTAAAAGAGCCAAACTTTTCACCCTCAAAATTCCAGATGAAAGGATCCCGAGTGCTTCTGAATTTTCACTTATTCTGCTCTTTTGGAGCTGGAAAAGACTGACGACCATATTGAGGTTGTTCTTTACTCGATGAAATATTTCCTTCTCTAAAACTTCCCGCTCATCTAGGGATTTTTGTAGTTTCCTTATCCGATTCTTTCGATCAGTAATGTCAGTAACTGTGGTTACCTTGTAGACTTTATTGTCTTCGTTCACCATTCTGCCGGCTGTTACAAAGACATCTTTTATTTTTCCATCTTTTGTTTTTACATGCCATTCGCTCGGCATTTCTGTTATTGATTGAAAAATAAACTCGTTATGTATTTTTTGTGCATGATCATGCATTTCTGCGGGGAGCACCTTGGTGAAGTTTTGCCCAATAAGTTCCTTTTCCTCATATCCATAGTTTTCACAGTAGGCTTGGTTCACTCGAACGAAATTACCTTGATCATCTGTGACACACATGCCTACTTTTGCTGTTTCGTAAATGAGTGATAGTAGTTTGTCACTATTCAGCGAGTACTTTCTGTCTGTAGCTTGCTTATTTGCTATCCCAGTTAGGATGGCATTTCTAAGCTGAGTAATGTCTACCGGCTTCCCTAATATAGCATGTGGAGTCGTTTTTAGAATTTCCTGAAAAGTAGCATGATCACTATTTCCAGTCACGAATACAAAAGGAACTGATAGACCTTTTCCTTGTAGCTCTTTGCATATTTCTATTCCTGTCCTACTATTTCGCAATTGTACGTCCATCAGGATGATATCAAAATCCTTCTGATCCGCGAGGTTGAAGACCTCAACGTCATTTTTAGCTTCCGAAACTGACCCCAACTTAAGATCTTGGATTTGCTCTTTTAGAGCCATTCGTGATATGAGATCATCCTCCACAAGGAGTATCTGATTGCTGGTCATTTAGGATGGATTTTTGCTACATACTTCTTTAGGTGATGCATATTACATCAAAACAATTTAAACAATCATTTGTACATCACTTTTGTTTTCCACCTGGATGGATCTTTTAAATTCTTTGTTTGTGGATTTGCTGTTACTTGCACTCCTAGGAAACGATATGATGTATTGAACTCCATTTTCTTGGTGTAAAGCAATGTTTCCATTGATCTGATTTACCAAAGCATTCATTAGTCGAGTGCCGACTCGATCTTTATTTACAATCGTTTGCATTCCTCTTCCTTTGTCACCGACCAATAATAGTAGGCATTCTTCTTTCTCTGCTAGGCGGACATATACCTTTCCTCCCGTTTCAGGATCATAGGCATATTTAAAAATGTTGGCAATAATCTCTTGGATGATCAATCCTAAGGCGAGCATCGTATCGGTAGATATCTCATGATCCTCCACTTGCATATCCAAGGTGTATTTTGTAATCTGGCTCTGAGTAGTCTCCATGATGCTTTCAACCCATCCAACCAAAAAAGATCGGGTGGATAGGAAATCATACTTTTCCAATCTCATCAATTGTTCATGTGTTCTGGCCATCGCCATGATTTGGTGCCGCACTTCTTGAATAACTTCCTTGGTCTCATGTTCTGTTGCCATTTTAGATTTAAGATGCAATAGGCTATTGACCATATTTAGGTTGTTTTTAATGCGGTGATGCAGTTCCTTGAACTGTAAGTCTTTGGCGCTTACCACATCTGTCAATTTATTTGTGCTAGCTTTCAATTTTGAAATATCCTGGATTATACCGAACAGCTTTGTTCCATTGGTGTCTTTTTCAACTACCCCTGTCGCTTTGATGTGTTTAGGTATTCCGGTCCTTTGCGATGTGTATAATTCCAGTTCGTAGTTTTCACCCTTTGTAAGAGCTTTCTCTACGCTAGATTCAAGAAGTTTTCTTGACTGCTTGTCGTAATCCAACAGCATCTGCTCATAGGTAGGAGCCCCGTCCAGGGGATCGCGGTTTAACAGCCTGAACACATTATCTGACCACCAAATGGTCTCAGTTGTTGCGTCGTATTCCCAGTAGCCTAGTTTCCCAGCTTCCTCAATCTTGCTTAGTCTTTGAAAGATATTGTTCTTCTGAATTTGATCGTAGTGGGTTTCTTTACCGGAAAACATAGGTTGCTATTTATATGAGTTCATCAAAACTAGTAGAGTCATTTGGTTAGTAGATTAGGGGGTTCCTTTATTTTGTCTATGTCTTTTATCACGCTAACCTTGACGAGATACTGTTTACCACTCATCACATTTATCAACTGCATCGAAAACAATGTGTGGGTCTGGATAGTCTTTTAGTCTATCAATTTAGACTACAGTGAAGAGACTACTAAAACACACACTTATTGCCATTCTACTTTTTGTTTTCATGCTTCCACTAGCTGCTCAGCGTCCATCTGGACCTCCTGCTGGTTATGGGGGTAAACCGAAAGGACCCAAGGTGGGGTATGGGAAGATTAGTGGTGTGGTCAAAGACGATAAAGGAGAACTAGTGCCTTATGCTACCATCAAGTTGCTAGCCGCTTCTGATAGTAAGTTAATTAACGGAACCATCGCAGGGGAAGATGGTAAATGGGTAATTAAGAGTATCCCAGAAGGAGAATTTAAGGTTTCTATTTCCTTTATCGGTTATCAAACAATCGAGGAAGGACCATTCACGATCACTGGAAAAGGTGAGTCCTACAATCTTGACAATATTCAACTCAGTTCATCAACTACAGAACTGGAACAAGTGGTTGTGGAGG
>JABSPG010000193.1 GCA_013214445.1 Ekhidna sp.
GGATTTGAATTACTGCCTAAGGAGTTTACCATGTCTCAATTGATCAATGTATATGAAGCGATTTTTGACACCAACATTGACGACCGCAACTTTAGAAAGAAAATGCTGAAGTCAGGCCTGCTGACTAATCTCAATAAAAAAGACATGTCAACCTCAAGAAAGGGTTCCTTCCTATACAATTTTAACGAAGAGCGCTATCAGATACTACAGCAAAAAGGCTATCACTTCGACTTCAGCTTTTGAGGGAGTGGATAAAAACACAGAAATGTGTAAGGTTGGGTTTACTATACTCGAGCATATCTTCGTACTCTGGAAGAGTATCTATATTTATTAATTGCGGAAGCAAAAAAAGCAATTCCACGAACCTCAATGAATATGTCAAATGCAGGTACACAAGGAGAATAGTAGCATTAAAATTATTAGTGATTCAAAATGGTCACCCATCAAAGGAATGCTTTTTGGGATTATTTCAGGAACGGCCATAGGGATCGTCAATGAAAGTGTGGAAGCCGGGATTTCAGTGTTTGCCGTTGTTTCCATTGCAGGAATCCTACTAACCTTATACGAGCGCCTATCGATTTTCAAGGAGGTTATAGTCGATTTCAACACCCACACTCTTGTAGGTAAAAACATATTTTTAGGACATACAATCAAGTCATTAAAAATAGACTCGTTCGACTCTGGTATTTTTTATTTTTCGCACTACGACTCAAGCAAAAAGTTCTTTAGAAAGTATTACTTGAATTTCAAGCATCCAGACAAATCATACACTTTGATCCTTTTAGCGGGGAAAGAAACGTTGAAAGAAGTATCAGAATTCTTGGAGCAGCATGGTATTAAGGCCAAGATTCAAGGCCAGCGAATTGGTCAATTCCTAGTTCAGGATGGGTGAGTCATGTTCACCTCAAATTGAGAAAAACTTGATGTAAAAGCAATTTGATAGTGACCCACTCTTCAAGTCACTTCATACTTACAAAAGCATCGCTATTCACTCCATTCACTTCCCTATCAATGAAGACTTTTAAATCAATCATTCTAGAACTTATACCCCATTCCAAATGCTACTGTCCAGGTGTTGAACTGATTGAATCGATTATCGTAGAAAAAGGTAGGAGCTATATCAAAATGTTTGTCTAACAAGAACTCATACTCTAATCCAAGACGAACTACTTCCAAACTTTCATTGGCATCAAATTCAATTCCGGGTCCGGCATAGAAGACCAACTCTTTCCAAACTTTAACCAGCAAATCCAATGAAGTGACGACAGGGAAATGCCTTTCAATGTGTTCCCCTTTCTGATTCACCACCACAAAAGATTCGATTTCAAGGTCATTATGGAGTCCAATACCCAAGTGATCACTCCACCAGAATTCAATATCTAGTGCCCAGGAGGCAATGGGCGTATGCTCACCACCCTGCTCAAGGGCTATAAAAGTATGCCCAATAAGTGGTGATATCCTCCAGTATGGAGAGGAAATATGTACATTTTCATTTTGCTGTGAATAGGCTTGATGTCCCGAGGCTGCCAGTAGGATAATCATCAAAATACGATACTTCATAGTTGGATGCCAGCTTGTGATTTCCAGTTGGACAAAACTGAAAACAAATTGGAATGATAAAACACTCAAAAAGCAGGTAGTCCTATGACTTTTGACAGCACTTCGATCTTACCCAAAATCAGAATTGAAGTTCACCACTTATCGATAGACCCCAAATAAACCTCTTCCTAGTCTATCGATGAATTGAAGGACTTGATCTTAATAAATGTTAAATTCATCAGATACCGAAAATGTTGACTACTCGTATTTTCTATTCCTCCCGTTCTACAGAAAACGAAAAGATATGTCATTATTCAAATCAATATTCATTTTTATCGCATTAGCGACCCTATCTTTTTTTTCAGGATGTAGCTCAGAGGAACCAGAAGAACATGTAATGGTCATTTCATCCCAGGATGCAGTACTTAGGAAGTTTGAGGGTAAGATCAATTTGGAAGATCTTCCAAACTATGCAAATCAAAATATTCCGACCTATATAAGTAAAGACAATACGAATGGGAACGCAATTACTGATGGTGGGGCGGTATTAGGGCGCGTACTCTTCTATGACAAAAATCTTTCATCAAACAACACCATTTCATGTGCAAGTTGCCACCAACAATCATTTGCATTTGGTGATGGAGCTGTGGCCTCAACAGGAGTCAATGGAACAACTGGCCGCCATTCTATGAGATTGGTTAACGCTCGATTTAGCGATGAAAATAACTTTTTCTGGGACGAGCGAGCAAATACGCTTGAAGGGCAAACCACCCAGCCAATCCAAGATCACATTGAAATGGGTTTTAGTGGAGAAAATGGGGATGAAAATCTGGATGTTCTATTGGATAGACTCGAATCAATTGACTACTACAACGAACTGTTCACTTTTGTTTATGGTGATGCTCAGGTGACAGAGAACAGAATGCAAACTGCCCTAGCGCAGTTTATTAGAAGCATTCAATCCTTTGATTCCAAATATGACATTGGAAGAGCTCGAGTAAATAATAACAATAGCTCGTTCCCAAATTTCACGGAGCTAGAAAACACCGGCAAAGATCTTTTTGCTGGACGACCTGATTTAAACAACAATGGGATAAGAGTAGGCGGTGGGCTTGGTTGCAACACCTGCCATCGAGCTCCCGAATTTGACATAGACCCAGACTCAAGAAATAATGGAGTCATATCTTCCCTGGATGGAAGTCAAGATACGGAGGTGACTAGATCCCCTACACTAAGAGACCTCCTTAATCAAAATGGGAACGCCAACGGACCATACATGCACAATGGATTTTCTGATCAACTAGAGGATGTGCTAGCTCACTACAATGATATTGGCAACAACATAGACGGACTGGATCGAAGGTTGCAAGAGAGAGGAAATGGACAAAACCTTATGATGACTACTACTGAAATCGAGGCAATCATTGCATTCCTAGAAACACTGACTGGATCGGATGTCTATACGAATGAAAAATGGAGTGACCCGTTTCCAAACGAATGATGCAAATGCTTTGAATCCTTTTACTTGATTGTGGTAAAGGATGCTTTAGTCAGCATACCATTTTGAATTAAATCAACTTGAAAAGTTCAGAAGGTGACAAATCCTACATAGGTACAGCTCATGCTATAGTCTAGATTACAGGCTACTTACAGCATATCATGCAAAAACAAGAAAGGCTTACACTAGACCTAAATGCACCAGCACCCATTTTTAAAGTAATAGACATCTTTGATAGAGAGATAGACTTGACTAAGTATAAAGGCAAAAAAGCACTGATTGCTTTTTTCAGACATGCGGGTTGTCCATTCTGTAATACGAGGGTGCATAACCTCCAAAAACACTATGAAGTATTGAAGTCAAAAAGGCTTGAGATGATTTTCTTTTTCGAATCGAAAAAAGAGCTTCTGAAGTCCAGTCATTTCCACAATAGTATCTCTCCTATCCCTTTGATATCAGATCCTGATAAGACCTGGTACCACAAGTATGGAGTAGAAAGCTCAGGACTTAAATCAGCTAAGAGCCATTTCACTTCGTTCTTTCAACAAGTCTTTGAGGCGAAAAAGAAGAAAGTACCTGTTCATTGGATGTCAGGAAACGAGTCAATCAAGACCATCCCTGCTGAGTTTCTCATGGATGAAAAAGGTATCATCCGAAAAGTACACTACGCTAAAGGATTGCGAGATAGAATGGCCATCGATGAGATAATCGAATTTGCAAACAGCTAAAGCAGAAACTATCCTCTTTCGATAGCCAACTCGATCAATCTATCCAATAGTGATGCATATACAAGACCTTCAGACATCCAAAGTTTTGGATACATGCTAATACTTGTAAAACCCGGAATTGTATTCACCTCATTTACAAACACTTGACCATCGTCAGTTAAAAACATATCTACTCTGGACATTCCTTCACACTCTAAAGTCTGATAGGTTTTCAAGGCTGTTGATTTCAGTAAAGGAAGGTGTGTTTCGTCAACATTAGCTGGTATAATAATCTCCGCCTCAGAGGTAGCGTCGTATTTCTCGTCGAATGAATAAAAATTTCCAGATCTCACTTCTCCTACCCCAGTCGCACTTGGTTCTTCATTCCCAAGGACTGCACATTCTAGCTCCCTTCCCGAGATACTCTTTTCAACAAGAACCTTTTTGTCGTAGGATAGCGCATCTTTAATCGCATGATTCCATTCAGCTTCATTGGAAACCCGGTGCACACCAACTGAAGATCCCATATTTGCCGGCTTCACAAAGACTGGAAGACCAAATTCAGATTTCACCTGATCGAAGGAGATAGATTGCTGTCCTTTTCTAATCAATCGCCAAGGAGCAACACCAATACCGGCCTGAGCTAGTAACCTCTTGGTCATATCTTTGTCCATAGAGACTGCAGATCCCAATAGATTTGGCCCAACAAAGGGTAGCCCCAACATGGCCAGTAAACCTTGTACTGTGCCATCTTCACCATTAGGCCCATGCAGTATTGGAAAAACAACATCAAATGGGCCTAGCGATCCTTCACTAGTTGAAAAAACTTCTTTTGAGCCAGGTGTGATTGATACTAACCGGCCTTGAGTTGAGATTTCAATATCCAGATCTTCTTCAATCAAATGCCTCCACTCACCACCTCGAGAAATACCAATTATTGTGGTATGGTATTTCGACCGATCAAATGACTCAAGAATATTCTTCGTAGACCTAAGTGAAATCGGATGTTCAGGGGACTGACCTCCACAAAGTACCAGTAGCTTCTTCATTTGATTTTTGTTTTCTCTTTAAGAGAGACCCTTTAACCATAGATCTCCCTCAGTTCAAAATCCTCTCCTTTTCCAAATTGTATCAATTCGCTCATCAAATAGCTTTCTAATGAGAAAAGGTCTTTAAGCCTGTAATCATTCCTCCCTATCACCTCCAGTAAGGTAAATTCACTTGTCTCTCCATAGTTGGTTAATCGGTATTTTTTTCCAACCCGCATACTTGAAAATGCCAATCCACTCATAACACGGCAATATTATTCAGCCAATTTTGATTTATTTTTACTTTATGCAAAAATTTCAGAAACTCTTATTACTTACTTGTATAGCCTGGCTTTCGGTTAGTTGCAGTGAAGATGATGAATCTACTGACTTTGTAGGGATTTGGGAGGGTTCTTCCCTTCAGAAAACTGACTGTATGAATCCAGTCGATAACACTACCACAAGGAGGAGCTGTGATGATACCCAGTGCTTTAGGCTAATTCTTAATGGAGATAACTCCTTTTCCTTCCAAGAAGGGCTTCCTATAAAATCTGGAAGGTGGGATGTTAGCGGTGATAGTCTTTCGCTGTGCATAGAGGAAGACGGGGAAGAGGTATGCGAAACTTTTATTGTTTCTCTGACAAGTGTCACCCTGTCACTAGGCACACTTAATGAGGCCAATGGATGTCTCACAAATCAAATTTTTGACAGAGTACAAGATACCAGCCAGGATGAGGATCCGAACTCGTAGCAAACAGCTATTACTGAGAGAAAAAGAGCACTTATTATTTAGATCTTCATCCATCCAAGAGGTTGATTTTTTTTTAAAATAATAGATAACAGCAAAGAAGTATTCCATGAAACGTTTGATGGACAGACTTAGCGTTATGTAAATTCTTGTTTTCACTTAAGAATCAATGAGTGTTTGCACCCAAACTAGTGCTAGATAATAAGTTACTGATACGGCTCTGATCCTACCTTAAAAGGTATGGTTTGATCTAGTTCTCTGAGCTACTAACAATACGTAACAAACTCACTTCTGAGTAAGCCGATTACAGCTCATCATGCGTTAATTTGTTTTACTTGCCAGCAGGCTGGATCTTCAGGATTCAACAAATGTCGACTTTAAAGGACTGACAGTTGCGACACTTCAGATTTTTACTCCAGGATGAACCCAAACTCGGGGATCAGTTTAAAACCAAAGCTGCAGATAGATCTTAGCATTGATTTTATCTATCTGAATAGCTATCTTTCTTTCTTCTAAACCTGTAGCCTAACATTGTCATCATAGAAAGAAGCCCAACGATATGAAAAAAACTTTACTTGCTTTTCTCACAATCTCCCTTTGCTACATTGCAATAGCACAAACTACGGTCAATACAGACATCTCAAGCAGCACCACCTGGAACCTTGCTGGAAGTCCTTACACGATCACCAACAACATTGATGTAGATCCGGGTGCAACACTGACCATTCAAGAAGATGTGATTGTACAGTTTAACAGTGCGGTTAAAATGACCGTACTTGGTACATTAGAAGCAGATGGTGCCACCTTCACATCCGCCTCTGGAACACCAAGCGCTGGAGCATGGAATACCATCGAAGTGGGAAGTACAACTACTCCTGGTACTGTCACTTTGAATAATTCTCAGATAATTTACGCTATATCAGGACTTGATATAAGAAATGGAAATATCACCGCTTCGAATACCGACTTTACCTCAATAAGCACCAATGGTATCCGAGCTTCCTCCTCATCTGCAGGCACTGCTGTTGATCTGACAGTCTCAAACGCTGATTTCAATGCTGTAGGAAATTACGGATTGTTTATTGAAAACACCAGCACAGGCACCATGACCGCATCAGCTACAGATGTAACAATTAATACTGCGCAATTTTATGGAGCATTCCTCAGAGGTAATCCCACACTCACACTCACTAATTCAAGCATTTCAAACACACAATATCCTGTTGGGATGGATACTGATTATAGTGTTGGAGCGCCAGATGTTACCTACTCGGGAACTACTTCTTTTACCAACAATGAGTTTAATGGCGTAAGAGTCAACGATTCAAGAATGGTGACCGGTGACTTACAGTTGAGAAATCCTGGGTATCCCTATTTGATGATATTTGGATTTACAGTCCCAGAGTCCTCTACCCTTTCCATCGACCCGGGGAATATTCTAAAATTTCAGACTAACAGCGCTCTTATCATTGAAGGCAAATTACTTGCAGATGGTGACTTAAATGAAGCAATCTACTTTACCTCTTTAAAAGACGACAATGTAGGTGGCGATTCAAACAATGATGGAAGTACCACAGCTCCTGCTCCTAGAGATTGGACGGGAATCTTCTTTGACCCAGATTCAGACCCCACTTCAATTCTCGA
>JABSPG010000194.1 GCA_013214445.1 Ekhidna sp.
GAAAGTTAAGCTCAGAGCGGCCAACTCTTTCTTGCCCAATTTTCCAACAAAATAGGTGTCGATCAAATTGAATGCCATCATGCTGATGATTCCCACCATCATCGGAAGGGTAAGCTGGATCAGCCTCTTCGGAATACTTCCTTCGGTAAGGTCTCGACTCTTGCTCATGCAACTGTAAGATAGGGGAGTTAGATGGTGGAAATGTGAAGAGGAGGGAATTTCATCTTCTCTTCTTTTTGGATAATGTACGTTTCTTAATTCTAAGTACTAGAAATCCAAAAATCAGAAGCACACTAATTGTTAGATAGGGACGACCTTTAGAAAAGCGGAAAATTGATTTGTGAAATGATCTGGATATAAAAGAGGAGGCTATAAATCCAACTTTATTATTGTATTCTACTTTCCACCACCACTCGTTAGTCTTTTCTAATACGGTTATGGTTTCTCCTTCAGCAACTGTCGTCAACACTTTCTTTTTATTATTTGGACCTTTTCTAAGGTTTACGTCTTGATTTATTTCATAAATCCAAAAACCATTTAGCAAAAAAATGAATGCGATTAACTTCATAGGAGGATTATGAATTTCTTTAGGATTGTGCCTTGTATGCCGATCCATTGCATGATTCTGAAGACAATTATGATCACAAGGAAAGTTAAGCTCAGATCGAGCAACTCTTTATTGCCCAATTTTCCAACAAAATAGGTGTCGATCAAATTGAATGCCACCATGCTGATGATTCCCACCATCATCGGAAGGGTAAGCTGGATCAGCCTCTTCGGAATACTTCCTTCGGTAAGGTCTTGACTTTTGCTCATTCAGCTGTAAGATAGGGGAGTGCTTGATAAAAGCCACTGAAATGTGTTGAGGATAAGTTGTTATAATTATTGCGCGAATACCCAGTGATTATGTGGTCAATCGATTTAGTCCTCAGATACTAGTTCAGCTATCTCTCTGATTATTGCATCGAGCTTGTTTGATGAGGAGATCAACGCTTCATTTAATTTTTGATCCAAGGTAAAGTCGCCTTCAGAAAGCAGGGAGGAAATTGCCATTATTTTGGATAGGGGAGCTCGTAGCAAATGAGAATTTATGAATGCATATTCGGACAGTTTTTGTGTCTTTATTTCAAGCTCTTGGTATCTTTTCTTTAATTCTTGGGTTCTCTCATTGACTTTCAATTCGAGATCACTATTCAGGACTTTCAATTCTTTGGCTTGTGCTTCAACAAGTGATTTTTGATTTTCAATTTCTACGTTTAGTTTTTTGAGAGCAATGTTAGCTTTTCTATTTCTTTTGAAATTCTGATAGTAAAACCAAGACAGCAAAATCATAGATACTAAACCAATGACGAAAATAATGGTGAGTAGTCTCTGAGTGATGATTTCTTTTTCTTTTGAAAGTAAGATCATTTTTTGATCGCTTTTAACTTTTTCCAGTCGATTCTCTGCTTCAATTTCAATGATTTTTTTTGAGGTCTCATCGCTGATGATTGAATCTTGAAGTGCATTAAACCGCTTAAAGTAGTGCAGTGCCATTCTGTGATCTTCTACTGTTTCGTAAGTCTCAGCTAATTCATAAAGCACAATGCTTCTTTCTCTAAGGTATTCCTTACTTCCAGAAGACTGTAGAATTCTCTGCAGTATCTGAATGGTAGTTTTATGCTCACCCTTTGCACTATGTAGGTTGGCCATCCCAATCGAGGCAGCAATGGTAATCACATAATCATCACACTTCTTTGCAATTTTCTCTACCTGGTTATAGTATCGGTATGCACTGTCATATTGGCCTATTAGCACATAGCTTTCTGCAATATTTAATGACGAATAGACTTGTTGGCACGAGCTATTGGGGTATTTTTCAAGGGCCATTTTGAAATAATGAATGGCCTGAGATGCGCTTATACTGTCTTTGTATGTGGCACCAATATTATTGAGCAGGGAGGCTGCAGTACTATTGTTTTTTATATCCAAGGCAATTTGAAGTCCTCTTTCCCAATATTCTTTAGCCCTGTCTAAATCACTTAGATTGAAGTGTATTCCACCAATACTCTTTAGAGATTGTGCAATCAGGGAAAGATCATTCTGTTCTTCGGCAAAGTTTAGTACTGATGCAGATGCTTTGAGTGCTTCTTCATATTCTCCTTTATAATTATATATCCTACCTTTTTCCAGAAGAGATCTGGATTTCAGGGTTGTTAAGTCATTCTCCTGACTGTACTCATAAACGTTTTCGATGGTTTGAAGCCCCAGGTTTAAATCGCCTTTCTTCCATTGCACAATTCCCAGACATAAATTGCTTTCAGCAACGAGTGCATCGCTGTTTTGTAGCATTGCTATTTCCTTAGCTCTTTCAGCATAGGAAGTCATGCTATCCAGATTGACATCCTCGAAAGCTAGCGATAGCTCTAGCAAATAGTCGACTTGATCTATTGGATTTTCTGCGGAACTTAATTTGGCTCTTAGGGTCTCAATAACCTCTATTTGTCCTTGAACAGAAAAAGTAATTAGGAAAGCCATGCATACTATCAAAGGCCTTGAATAAGGTACGTAAAAAAACAGACGGGTGATCAACGTGGCTACTTCTCTAATCTACATTTCAAGATAATAACTATGGCCTAAATCATCCTCACTCATGAAGTTATTTCACTTCCCGATACAAAATATTTGAGTGAAATGTAACTCGTTGTTAATCAATATGTTGCTTAGGTGGTAGAAACGAATTAGCAACAAAAATCACTGACTATCAGCTAAATAAGAGATAAGTAAAGGAAAAATGAAGGGAGTGGGCATAAAAAAACCGCCTCACAAAGGAAGCGGTTTTTATCGAAAACATCAATCGCTTTACGCAACTGTTACAGAGCCTAAATAAACGCTGTTAGAGACATTTGAGCCATCATCAGAGATGAAACCAAGGAACGCCTCAACATCTTCTCCTGTGTACTCAGAAGGCACGGAAATAATATCTGTACCTGCTGATCTGTCTGCACCTGCAGTAGTAAATACTGCCTCCTGTCTCGTAGTGTTGATCAAAACAATCAGGGCTTTGTCTGTGGCTGATGCCGAGCCACTACCTGAATTGTTTGTCCAGGTTACTTCCACATCTCCTGCACTTGGAGATGAAGCTGCACTACCTGCTGCTACTGTGAGGTTTCCACGAGTTACCAATGCGTTAGCATAGTCAATCGTGAAGTTTGGATAAGCTCCTGTAATTGCATTGTTCAAGTTGTATGACATAGCAGCGTTGAACTGTGTCATCTTGTTTGCATACAATTTGAAGCCTACTCTCAGAAAGTCAGTCATTGGCTGCAAGAACCTTAGAACTGTTGAGAATTTAGAACGCTGGTCTACCTGACCTTCTGTTCTTGGGTTGGATACATTGGCAGGCTTGATCCTCATGTAGTCAATGCCTTTCCACGTACCACCCACGACATTTCCGACCTTGCCGGAGAAGCCGCCTAATACACCTTGTGAAATTTTTCCCATCGCTTTTTAAATTTTAGTGGGTTAAACAAATACTTGGACTTGACACGGACTTTCCATGGACTTGCCCTATGCCATCTAAAATACTACAAGAAATGAGCGAAGATTCATGCTGAGGTGTTGTTGCTTGACTGTGCTTTATTTTGCTTTTGTTGCCCTGTTCTTTTGTCAGGTTACTGCTTTATCCTGAGTCGGTTCTTTTCATCAACTGGTGAAAGATTGCTTGCCTTGCGGTATCGATCATCTTAATAGAGACCTTGATTTTTTCCTCTTGTATTTCCAATAATCTGAGTGCTTGAATTGCCTTTTCAAATGCTTGTTGTTTGGTGTTGGCTTCTGCCTCACTTTGTCGGATCAGCTTTCGGGTTTCATCAATGGTGACAAATGGAATAACTGAACCTTTCAAATAGCAATGGAATGATTTTGACCTCCACAATCCGAAACATAGCCAGTACATAAATTCCCTATCCTCGTCATTGAGTGTCAGGCAGACAAAGCAATTCGGGCAAGGTGCATTCAATGGTTTCCCACTGTTCAATCCTTTATTCAGGATAAAGAAGTGGGGTTCTTCGTATCGGGTTTCTGGTCTGTGGGTTTTCAAGCGAAAGGTTTTCATATAGCAAGCCATTAGAATTATGCTCGCTCTGCTGCGCACAGACATTTTCAAAAGAGAAAAGAAAAAAGGGAAAAAAAGAAAAGAGAAAGCTCTTGATATGGTGGGGGTGGCAGGGTTGTCAAGGTTTTTGAGGAAAATACTACCCAAAGGGTGGAGATTTTTTTCAAAACCCGTAGGGCTTGACCTTGATAAGCCGATAGAGGGTTGGGCTTGTGCGACCCCACCTAACTTTGCTTGTCTCGTTTTTTTTATTGGTCTGGATTTATTGGTACTTATTTCATTAACTGTCTATCAATCATTAATTGGACGGGATCTGTGTGTTGGGATGTTGAGCGAAACGCAGGTAAACCAAAGGCGTAGCTACTGCAATGCGAGCCGTCTGCGAGTGGAGCAAGGGTGCTGTAGGTAAAGCCTGATAAGGCGACTACAGCTATGTAGGAACTACACAGGGCTGGCGTGATTTTTTGCTTTGGGGTCGGGAAAGGCAAGTTTAGCGATTGAATGAAGCGGAATATTGAAGAACGGTGTTTTAAAGGATAGTGATATTGAAGTGGAGGTGTAACATTTGGTATTTTCCATTTTCAACCAAATGTGGGTTTACAGTGTGAGCATCAATAGCAATCGAATTGTAGTGATGAAATGTGGAGTGTAATGAATGAGCTACTCTTGCGTGGGGTGCTGAAAGTGGCTGAATGCAGGGAAAGAGGAACGAGAGACTGAAATGAAGCGACTGTAGGCACTGGATCAAATGCAAAAAGCATGACAGCCCGATCAGCCCGCAGCGACCCGCAGGCGAGCAAAAACACATGCAGCGACAGACCCCCAATTTAATATTGAAGTGAGTACAGCGAACACCTTATTGGGGTTTGGGGGGATGAAGTAGCTGCAAGTGAGGATGGAGAGAAGTGTGTGTAGCAAAACAAGTGAACGGCAGGTGGTGAGCACCTACTGGAGCACAAAGCACCTGGTAAGTGAACGCTATATGCAAGGGCGACCGTAGGGAGTGTATTTTACCCTTGCAGATATGTTTTTGCGGAACAAAACGGAAAGACTGACGAACACCGCTTTACCTGCGTTGGGGATAGGGTGGGAAAAAGCAAGTGTGTGACTGAATGGATTGAAGTGCAACGAAAAGGAATGAGGGAATACTCTTGCTGTGTGGTGCAGGAAGGGAGTGAATGAAAAGAGTGAGGTACGAGCGAATGCAATGAACTTACTGGAAGCACATAGGTCAGGGAGGGCTTATTTTGCTAATCTTAGTATTCTTCTTGCTCCCTGAAATACAATAATGAAAACAATAGAACCAATAACTAAATCAGGTATTTTGCTTTCAAAATAGTAGACTAAACCACCTGCTAAAATCACTCCTAAATTGATAATAATGTCATTGGATGTAAAAATTGCAGAGGCTTGCATATGTGCTTCTTTGCTCTTTGCTTTTTGGATAAGGTATAGGGAAACGGAATTGGCCAAAAGAGCTAAAAAAGATATGATAATCATGTTTTGAAAAATGGGTATGCCTTCAGCTCCCTTAAAACGTCTAATTACTTCTGCAAGACCAAAAAGAGCCAATGCCATTTGAAAATACCCACTTAGTTTAGCTACTTTCTTTTTGCGAATTACTGTTTGACCTACAGCCAATAAACTCAACGCATATACTAATGAATCGGCCAACATATCCAATGAATCTGCTACCAACCCCATAGATTTAGAAATCAGGCCGAATAGCATTTCCAGAACAAAAAACGCAAAATTGATAATAAGGACAGCCCATAGAATTTTTCGTTGGTTATTTGTGTCTGCCTCAGTAGCTATTACTTCCTGTGATTCTGTGTCCGATATGAGATTTGATCCTAACCTTAGTTCTGCTAAGAGCTTTTCAATTTCTGCAGTATTGCCATTATGGAATATGGTTAGTTTTCTTTGAGGTATTTCAAAATCAAGCTGTTTGATTTCGTTCAGTCCTTCCAACTTCATTCGGATCATTTGTTCCTCGGATGGACAATCCATTCGTGCTATTTTGAATGCAGATTTTTTCATCATAAAAACCAAAGGTTGTCTTTTCCATATTCGGGGATTTCATTTCCTTCAAAATAGGGTAGCATTTCTGCCACCATTTCAGGGTATTTGATTGTAACAGGTAGGTTCTGTTGTCTTACTGATTTCCAGTACATTCTGCTGAACTGGTAAACCTGATCAATCAAGTCTTTGACGGTTCTATAGTCATTTACCAATTCGGGTACGGTACATTCAATTTTTAGCTTGATCGGAAATGAGAAACCATCATGGATGTTGAACTCTGATTTTGAGTATCTGGTGTTGTTGAACAGCAAGAAACGATTGTAGCCCAATTTGATAAATGTGCCACTAATCGGCATGAGTTCATTCCAGTCTTGGTCAAATGCCACAATATCAGAAGATTCAGTTTTGTTGATTGATACAATGAAAACTGGTATTTCTAAATCAAGCTCTTTCAAACCATTCTCTATAGGCTCAATTTCTTCCCTGCTCATGCTCTTAAAGAAATGGATTACCAGCCGTCTGATATTGGAATTGATATTGACATAATCTTTAACTGCCCGAATGATCGAACCTGCTAATTCATCTGTCTGATCCTTTTGGAAACACTCAAACCGATTGAATTTGCCAGTATTTGAGAAACTAAACGCACTTCCTATGTATTGTACATCTACATCTGTATGCTTGAAAGCACCAACTCCTACGATTAACTCACTTTTAAGCTTAGTCCTTAATTTCCAAGGTGTACCGTTGAGCTTTGCCAGAATGGCAATAGCGATATTGGGTAGGCTAAAGTGATACTTGTCGTTTGACAAGACTTTCTCTGGATCAATTACCTGAGAGGATACCCCTTTCTGTAATAACAGTTCTTTGAGCTTGTAATAAACCTGTCGTCTTGATCGGTCTGATACGTGCTTGGAGATGGGAGTAATATAGATGGCTAAATACTGAATGTCTGTATCAAAGTCCTGATCAATGATGGCCTGATAGATTTCTGGCCATGGGTTCTCTCTGTCTTTGAAGACTATTGCATGTTCTTT
>JABSPG010000195.1 GCA_013214445.1 Ekhidna sp.
TTTTGGACATGTCAGAGGTATTGCAAATCCTGCCCGAAGGATATGAAGCGCCTTATGCAATTGTAATCGCTGTTGTCAATCTGTGGCTCCGATCGATCACAACAACACCGATGGGCAAGAGCACATGATAGGTAAAATTCTTTCATGGCTTACCGGCGGTGCGATTGAAGCTATCGGCAAGCAACTAACGCACGCCTACGAGCTAAAACTTGTTGCTGACACTGATGCTAAGAAACTGGATGCAGAACAACGTATTGAGACGCTAAAGGCGCAACAAGCGGTATTAATCGCAGAGCAAGGCAATTGGGTGACGCGCTGGATCAGACCAGCCTTTGCCCTGCCATTCGTCATTTACATCAACAAAGTGATTGTTTGGGACATGGTTTTAGGGCTGGGATCTACACCACCTTTATCAAATCAAATGGCGCAACTTTTAACCGTAATTGCAGGCGCATATTTTCTTACCCGCCCTGTTGAGAAGTGGATTAAGAAAAGATGACTATCGACTTTGAAAAGATACTAACAACGTTAACTGCATCACTCATTGCTGGCGTTGTCTGGCTTGTGCGCAAGGTATTCACCAATGAAAAGCAAATCGCCTTATTAGAGGCAGAAATAAAACGAAGAAACGAGGACATAAAGGAAATCAAAGCGGACGTTAAATCTCTAATTGGAGACAAGTGATATGCCGAGTGCGCCAATATCCGATGAAGAAGCCGCAAGACGTTATGCTCTTTATGAGGACTACAATTTTAACGCTCAAGCAGCAGGGAAATCCATAGGAAAAGACCACAAGTTTATTTTACGCGGTGTCGATGAGTATCGCAAACGAGGATTAGGCGGGATTGATCCAGTTATTCATGATGCTGTTATTGCTGGTGGTATTAAAGACCCTGCAAATTTAAAACACGGATGGAAAATTGTAAAAGACGAGAACGGCAACGGTTATAGCCTATTCTTCAAAAATCCAAATGCCAGCGGTGATGATGAGGAAGTATCACTAACTGATCTTGTGCGAGAAAGCATCGCGGAAGGCATTGAGAAACGGCCTAAATTCGAAAAGCGCAATCATGACAAAATTGGCGAGCACTTGCTTGTTATTGATTTGGCCGATATTCACTTTCTAAAGCTATGTGTCGAGACTGAAACGGGTTACACATATAATCGAGACGTTGCTAGGCATAGAGTAATTGAAGGTACCAAAGCGCTCTTAAGAACTGCGCAAAAGGGATATGGCATACACCGAATTTTGTTTGTTTTAGGTAACGATATCCTTCATGTCGATAATAAAAAAGGAACAACTACCAACGGTACGTTTCAGGACACTGATGGAACAATCAAGCAGGGCTTTAAAGATGCGCGTATGGCTCTCTCTGATGCTATATTGCAGTGTACAAAGGTTGCGAACGTTGATCTTATCCATTGTATGTCTAACCATGACGAATTAATGGGGTGGGCGCTCTCTCAAACTGTGGCGGCACTTTTCGAGGCTCATCCGAATGTTAATGCTACCGATTATAATTTAAGCGAACGTGATAGAAAATATTACAGATACGGGAGTACCTTAATAGGTGTTACTCATGGACATGGTGCAAAAGAAGAAAACTTGTCTGCCTTGATGCTAAAGGAAGCTCGTATTCACATGTCAGAGTGTCTTTATCTCTATTGGTTAATGCATCACTTTCACCATAAAATTAGAAAAAAACGTGGCATTGATAAGCCTTTTCTTATGGAGAAAGATCATATTTCAATGTCTGTAACTCATCTTGGGGAGCCGCGTGTGGAAGGTGAGGGCGCAGAAATTGAATATGTTCGTTCACCAAGTCCACCCGACAGTTGGCACGACCGTAGCGGGTATGTGAATAGGCAGGCTGTTGAATGCTTCATATACCACGCTGATAAAGGTCAGGTTGGAAGATTTACGGAGTGGTTTTAATGAAAAACATAATCACAGAGCCACCACAAATAAATTGTCGACCAACAGAAAACAAACAGCTTAAATACACCCTCAACATGGGTAGTCAGTCTTATGTGTTTAAGGATAAAGAAGAGCTGATTACGTTTTTAACTGAAGGGCTTGGTTGCTGCACGTTAAAGACGTGATCGTCGTTTTATTTGAGTTTTTTGCCGAACAGTACAAATTCATCTGCCCTCTCATAAAGGCCAAATGCGCAAGCAATGGCTCCCATCAACAAAAATGGTATCGCAAGCAGGTAATTCCCTGTATCTCCTGCAATAACTCCAACGCCTGCGCATACTGCAATTATCCATCGGGTCTTGCTGCTCATGATCGTCCCTTTTATTTAACTGCGAGAATGCTGCAAGCTTTCCACGCTTTTAGCTTTTCGATGTAATAATGAAGGCGTATCTTTTGAAGCAGGTTTAGCTTTGCTTCAAATGGGCTGTAAACTCGATAGAACCAAAGGCCGTTCGCAATCCAAATAGACAAATCTGTTTTTTCATCCGTTAATCTGAATTCGCCTAGAGTAAAGTCATCAGGCCGTTTACCGATTGCATCAACCAGAGCGTCGACTATTTCGCTTGAGTTGCTCATGACTGTCCCTTTAATGTTGCCATTTCAAATCAATTTCATTCATGCCTTTATCGCTCAAATATCCATCGTCCGTTGAATCAATCCGTCCACCATAAAACACTCGCTGACCTTTTGGATCTCGCGACTGAAAAACATAGACCAGTATGTTGTTTTTTCTGCTCACATATCGAGCTCTGCGCTCCGCATCGCGAGCATCCCTGAACGTCTCAGTCGTGATTACTTCAGTATCGGGATCTGCTGTATAATCTACTGTAAACATCTGACTTCCCTTTTATTCTCTTCCATCAGGCATAGCCTTTCCAAGCTCGCCAATTTCGCGCACAACACCAGCACATGTTTGCATCAAGCGTGATACATTTCCGAACTCAATGCTCTTTGCCACACGCATGCGCTCTGCAAATGCATCTGGTTTCTCAAATGAATTGAACTCCATACCTAAATGTTCTTCGAATTTTTCAATCCATTCTTGGGTGCGCTTTTGCTGATCTTTCAGAGATTTTAACCGATACTCAGCTTGCCGTTGCGCATCTTCTTTAATTTGATCTAGCTGTTTAGATATTTCAGCTTCCACAAAAGCGTTATCTCGGTCGTGAGCTTTTCGCAGCATTGCGGCCATGAAGTGGCGCGGTATTTCTTTTGGAGCGTCTTTGCGAGGGGCTTGTTTCTTTATTCTCATCCCGCCCTTTGTAAGTTCGATTAATCCCCATTTTTCAGGGACTTCGCGCACATCGACTAAGCCAGATGGCGTAGCAAGCCACCAATAATCACAGTATTGCCCGATCTCTTCCGACTTCGTGATATCCTTCATCTCATGCAGGAAATCTGCTCTAGATACCTTGATCTCAAATCCATGTATTACATAGCCTTTGGAAGGCCATATGTTCATACAAATTGCATCAGCTCGCCGCCTAACATTGGTGCCTGTTGAGTTGGCAACTTCTGAAAACGTAACCCACTCAGGACCTGAGTGTTTTGCAAAAATTCCTGCCTGAACGTCACTCGCGGTAAACTTATTATCTGGCATGATTTTTCCTTATAAATATGTTATTAGATATGTATTCATAACTATTAACATATTTATTCGCATATCGCTTGACTAGTGTCAACAATAGTTTTACACATCTATTGACATAATTAAGTGTGCAAACTATTGCGGACATATGAATATTGATAAATTTAAAGATCGTCAGGTGATAGGATACATGCGTGTATCTACTGACGAGCAAGATATGAGTTTGCAGCGCCAAGCATTGGAAGATGCGGGTATCGATATGTTGAGCATTTATTCAGACCAGATGTCGGGTAAATCGCAAAAAAGACCCGGGTTAAAGTCCGCAATTAAGTCGTGTTTGCCGGGGGCTGTGTTGGTAGTTTGGAAGCTTGACCGTTTAGGTCGCTCGGTGAAGGGTGTGCTAGAGACCATTGAAACGCTCGATAAGAAGAATGTTGAGCTAGTTTCGTTGACTGAGAACATCGACACGACAACGCCTATGGGCAAGATGGTAATGACTATCCTGCTTGCGTTTGCTGAGATGGAGCGTAACCTAATCTCAGAGCGAACTAAGGCCGGATTGGACGCTAAGCGAGCGCGCGAAAAAGATTGGATATCAGGACCGCTACACGGCGTTTTGTCATATCCGAAAAGGCTGGAAATCTTTACCGATATGTGGGTTTCTGGTGAACTAAAGACGTTAAAAGATGTTGATATATTGGCGCGCATTAATGAGCCAAAAATCACAAAAGACGGTAAGCGGGTTAAAGATTTCTCGCGTCAATCTTGGAACAATTGGAAAGCTAAAGGCTTCAATCGCTTCACGCCGCCAGACTTTGAGCCGATAGACTAAATAATAGGAGCGAAAGCCATGAGTGGCATCAAAACTATTGAGCTTAAATCACCAAAACTTGGGGCAAAGCTTGCCGCAAATTCATCGACTGAAATTGATCGTATTGAGTTTGCTGAATGTCTAGCAAACGAAGGTATACAACGCGCGCAACAAAAAATTGATGAAGTTAAAAGAGAAGTCATAGAGAGTTTTGCTTTGCCCGATCATTTAGTGAAGCCAAAGCAAACATCGCCTTGGTGGCGTACATAATAGGAACGAGACCTGATGAATAACGCTAAATATCGTCAAAAACTTCGCGATCATATCAAGCGCGCGCAAGACAAATTGAACGGCATTACTGTTCAAGATGAGCGGTCAGACATATTGACTGATTTGATTGAAATGTTCTCGAATGATTTGCGCCAATCTTGGCTTAACAAGCGGCGTAATCACCCAACAACCAAAATTGTTGAGCTGTAAATAATAGGAGCAAGCATGAGACGTATAAGAGCTAAAAATAGCATGCCTGTTAAGCCTTGGGTGCGTTCTTGGATGGTTTGGCCTGTCTTTTTTATGTTTATTTTTGTGCCTTCATTTTTGATCGGTCTTTTTAAATCGCCTTATTATTGCTGGTTAGAGGCTTGGGACGATTTTAAGATTGAATATGATCCTTTGGATTTTAGGAAATAATAGGAGCATCACCGCTCAATCAAAGCCGGATTGGATGCTTTTAATTCTTTCAACGCTTCTTCTTTACTCTCACGCGCCACAGATCGATTGTTATGCACTGCTATAGCCAATGTACGCCAAGCCCATACTTCGCTCTGTCCGTGCTTCTCTAGCTTAATATGGCCTATTAGAACGCCATCAGCTTTTATGTGATATTTCCCGTCATGATCTGGGTGTTTGGTGCATGTGAATTTCATGCGGGTAGGGTAGCTGATTCAAAATCAAATATCGATTGATATTAAGGGTTGATAATCATCAAAGCGCAACGGCGCACATAGTAACCTTGCTGTTTGGATTTTTTAATTGACCATTCTTCACAGGGATCAAGACCTCGCTCCCATGCGACTTGTTCAGTTTCACCAATCGCTAACCCGTTCGCGCCGTCAAGAATTTCACCATTTATCATGACGCAATACATCAGTTCATTTTCAGTAGGCAGCACATTCTTTCCTTCCATAGCTATCACCCTGCAAAACAGGGTGTGTTTTCCAGTGAATTAGGCCTTGGCCCAAATATTTTGTTTTCGTCGTGAATGGTGAAGTTATTCACACCCCGATATTTTTTTGATTTCACAAAACGCTTGACGTTACACATCTTTAAGAAAACGTAGGCAAAATAAGGGGTGGTGTTACACACAATATTGAATGAAATCAGTATCCGTTCGAATACGGGCGAGGCCTCCATATACATAATTTTATCCTTATAAATCATATACTTAACCTTGGTGTTACACCGATTTTTGTGGAATGCCAGACAAAAGCGTTACACATTTGATATTTTTCGGCCTGCTTCGACCGCTGCTTTTTGCCTGTTGTAAGCCTCAATATACGGCTTTGCTTCTTTCGAATCACGCCAGCCAAACCAAGCCATAAGCCCGTATTCGTTTACGCCGTTGCTTGCCATGCGTGTTGCAAGCCACTTTCTGACGCTGTGTGCTGTGATATTTTCTATCCCTGCGTCCTTAAACCAGCCCGAAACAGCCTGAGACATCGATTTATCGCTCTTATAGGGCGCTCCGTGTTTGCTTATTAGGAACGTGAACTGATTTGATCCGCGCAGCTCTTCTGCAAATTCTTGATCGATATCAATTGAAATCAGCATGTTTGTCTTCACCGTTGTGAAGGTGAGGGTATTACCCTTTAGATTTGGCCTTCCTAGCAATCTGAGATCAGAGACACGAACGCCCGTCGCCATAAGTAGGTTTATTGCGCGTCTTGCAGGCCCTGACGTGTGATGGTTCAGATATTGGGTCAAATGCTCATCGGTCGCGGTTTGGTGGCCTCCTCGTGCTACTGAGAGCTTTTCCACACCAAAGCAGGGCGAATTTTCCAATAAATCATTGGTGACAGCATACTTAAAAATAGCGTTTAATATCTTCAACCGCTCATTTGCGGCGTTTGGTGCATCGAATTTTCTATCTCGCAATACCGCTATATGGGACTTTTTAAAGGATGTTATGCGGGTATCGCCAAATAATTGCGTGTGATCTGGGTTTACCTTTTCAGCGTTCATAGTTGCGATAATGCGCTTGCGTGCTTTCTGAGTTGCTTCACCAAGCCCCTTGAACGCTGTTGAGTTCATATATTCATCGCACAACCAGCTAAATGTTCCTTTATCCCTGTGAATGCTGTGAGGGCGCGCATTCAAGCAATCTTGATACGCTGCCATAAATTCAGGCGATTTGTAATCATCGGGTAGCCTGGTTACAGGACAACCGCGCCGCCTGAAATAATAGCGCATAGTCCCATTTTTGCGCCGCCGCTGCGTCACATGCTCAAGTTTTAGCTTCATAGCATTCATACTTTAGGCTCCGGTTCACCTGTATCTTCCGGCTCGTCAATTGGCGCTTCAATTTTGATTTCCTCATCTGTTACGACAAGCGAAAGCCCACTTTTTGATCCCTTGATAGTGTAATTTTTCAAGCCGCAAGCCATCGCCGCCTTAATTAGACGCTGTGCATCAACTTGAGTAAATGCAGGTGCAGGGCGTGACATTTAGCTTTCTCCTTTGTCAACATTGTTTCCACAGGCTTAGGTAACCACTG
>JABSPG010000196.1 GCA_013214445.1 Ekhidna sp.
AGTCAAGTTTTGAATTTGAGTGTGCCCAATTGAGTTTACATTTCCCACTTCGCCATACCCTACTCTCAATTTCAATTCTTGAATCCATTCACTACTAGCAAGAAAAGCTTCATCACTAATCCTATAAGCGACTGCCCCAGAAAAAAACTCATCCCACTGGTTTGATTCTGGTAACCTTGAAGATGCATCCAGTCGGACAGAACCGGTAAACAGTAATTTGTCTTTGTATCCATAATTTACTCGAGACAAATATGAAATCTGACCCAACTCTGTAAAGTCGTATGGATCTTGAGGATCTGGCACTGTTTCTCCAGGTGTTTCATCAGCATTGTAAATGTTATCAAAACGGAAAGTGTCGGATTCACGATCTAGGACCTCTGCTACGACGCTGGCATTGACACTATGATCTTTGATCTCCTTTTGGTAGTTAACCTGTAAATTCCATTGGTTTCTCGTGTTTTCTGAATCTGTGAAGGCTAAACGTGTCGTGTTCCCCTGTTCAAACCTCCTGAACGAATTAGCATCTCCAGTTCTTTTTTGCATAGAGTAGGTTGCAATTGCAGTGAAATCATTTAAGAATTTATGACTCAAACTTATGCTTCCATTCCAGATCGAATTATTACTTACTCCATCGATTTCATTTATTATATAGGCAGGATTTCTTCTTACTGTCGCACCGTATCCTTGAAAAATGGTATAATCATCCGTAGCTGGATCAATGATGGGAAGGTTAGGCGACCATGCAGTTGCAGCTGCAACTGCTGCATTGTTTGCACTGCTTCTATTGATGTTATTGAGTTGTTCCGTAGTGTAGCCTCCGATTGCTGAAACTGTAGTATTTGGAAAAGGTGTATATCGAAGGTTTAAACGCGAAGTGTACCTTCTATAGTTCGAATTATCGACGATTCCCTGATCATCCCTGGCTCCAAGTGAAACTCTGGCTGTAATTTTTTCCCATCCTTTCGAAAGATTTAAGTCCAAGTTATTAGAATGTGCCGTTTGGAAAACCACATCTTGCCAATCGGTACCAAATCCGGGATTCCTGGCTTCATCAATTTCTTCTCTCGAAAAAACCTCCGATGCGCCAGCTTCATCCAATTTTTGATTTACGATCTGCATATACAATAGTGGATTTAGTAAATCCAACTTCTTATTGAGCTGAGAGATGGTATGATAGTATTCAGCAGATACTTTAAACGGCGAGCTTTTATCTGCCTTTTTAGTGGTAATCAGAATAACCCCATTTGCTCCCCTAGAACCGTAGATAGCAGTTGCAGAAGCGTCCTTGAGGACAGAAATGCTCTCAATGTCATTTGGGTTAATCGCATTAATGTCGGCATCTATAAATCCATCGATCACGTATGTTGGGTTTCCCGTAAATCCCCTAATATTTACTTGTGGAGAAGAACCGGGAGCTCCACTATTCTGACTTACTACTACACCAGCAACTCTACCTTGAAGCATATTTTCTACCCTTTGTAAAGGCTGTAATGCGACATCTTTAGCCGTGAGGACACCTGTAGCACCAGTGACGTCTGACTTCTTCTGTACACCATATCCTATTACGACAATTTCCTCCAGAGTTTCTACATCCGTTTTCAGTACAATGGAGAGGTTTTCTGCTGTGCTTACCTGAAACTCTTGAGAAATAAACCCTATGTAAGAGATCACGAGGGTTTGCCCAGTTTCCACACTGAGTGAAAATGAACCCATTATATCGGTTATTGCGCCCTTCCCAGGAACTTCCTTAATAGATACAGTCACTCCCGGCAATCCTTCACCCGTTTCATCACTGACGATCCCACTCACAGTCACACTCTGAGCAAGAGTAGTAGAAAACAGTGCCATGAAGACCAATATATACACAAACCTCATTCTCATAGTTCAATTAATAGATAAATAAATATTGGTGCTATGCTCAATATGCATAGCACCAAATGAGATTAATAAATAGTACTGATTACCTCTGACAATCAGATTCTTCGTTTGTAATCACTCTGTTGTTGATAGTCCAGTCATTGCTATTTAATGCCGATGTGTGATCAGCAAACAGGGTGGCTCTCCAAGTATCTCCAACTCTAACTCCAGTCAACTCAAATTCTGGAGCAATAACCGATTGGTTTCTTTCTCTCACATACACAATGTTTAGATCCAAGGGATCAATTCCTGCACCTTCGTTGTACGAAGCATCTATTGTAGCTACTTCAGTAGCATCATCGAGGTTAAGTGGAATTTCATCACCATCAGCAAATACATACAATTTGGATATGTCATTTGCGTCTCCATCTACAAATTGATGCCTTAAAACGACTACATAAGTTGTATTTAGGGAATAACTTCCTTCAGAAACAATGCTAGGGTTCCCTTCGTTTTCCTTTAATAGACCAAAGTTGAATCCTCCTGCCCCATCAGTTAGTGCCAAAACTTTAACTGTGTTGTTGTTAGAAGGCCCTGAAGTCGCGTTAGCCAATGCAATGATATCACCACTTCCAAAATCATCCGGTTTGCCTTCTCTCTGTCCTCCTAGTTGTGTAATATTCACAAGTGTTGACATAAATAGTTCACCTGTTTCTGAATTACCCCTATAACCATCAAGAGCAAACCTTCTTCCTACACTAGTATTGTTACCACCTTCTCTTGGACCACCAGCACATGCTCCTGTATTCTTGTTCACAAACTTGAAGTTCTCAGATTCATCATCGCTGATTACAACGATATTTCTAGCTCCCGCCACTGAAGGATAGCCCGCTACAGTCAACGAGGAATTATCAGAGATACTTTGAGAACCTCTAATGGAAGCTCCATTCAATGGTACTTGTGTGTACCAGGTGCTCATTACTTCGTTATTAGGAATGGTGTTTTCCGGGTATCCACCTCCTGCATTCGCTTGATTCACTACAGTATCGGTGTTCAACTGCCAATTAAGAATTCCTGAATCTAGAGGCAAGGTAGTAGTCCACTCAGCTCCAAACTGTTCTAAGAAGTCAGACATGAAAAGCTGTCCAGTAATCTCTAGTCCTACGTTGGCAGAAAGTGAAACTTCGACATCATCAGCGCCCGCAGACGAAAGAGTCATGGTTCCTGTAACAGATCCTTCTGCATCTGTTGCTGGCAATTTCACATATACACTTACATTTCCTGCTTCAAGATCAGCTTGTGCAATAGTCAATGCACTAGTTCCAAAGTCGCTCGATTCTGAAAGTGAAGCCTTAAAACCTGCAGGTACTGAAACTGAAACATCAGCTTCAAGAAAATCTGCAGTCACCACGATAGCGCTAACCGTTGATTCTTCGTTAATATCTAAGTTACCAAAATCCACTGTTGTAGGATTTGCAGAAATCTCTGGAGTATCCAAATTAGGGGCAGTTGGATTGTCATCATCCCCGCACGAAATGACAAACATCAGTGTTGCCATCATCGATATAAATAAATAGGTCTTTTTCATAGGTTTTGTCATTAAGTACTAAAAATGTTTGGCCAAAGGTGTCGGTAATCGGACTCTAAAAAGGGGAACTATTGGGTATTGAAAGGGGTAAATCAATCATCAATAAGGCCTTATATGCTCATTCGAGCTGTTTTTGTAATTCATCCAACTTATTTTGCCTGTAATCTCTTGGAGACAGACCAAACTGTTCAGTAAACGTCTTCTTAAAGTATTTGTAATCATTGAATCCTACTGAGTAGGCAACTGCACTGAGCTTAATATCCTCTGCAATCAATATCTCTGCTGATTTCTTAAGTCGAATAGAACGTACAAAACCTGCTATCGAGAATCCAGTAAGCGATTTGATCTTTCTGTATAATGTAGATTGACTCATGCAAAGCTCATCAGCTAGCGCTTCAATACTAAAATCAGTATCCTGAATGCTCCCCTCAATAATGGCTGATACATCGTGGATAAACTGCTCCTCCTTGTCGACAGCCCGATGAACTGCATTAGGTTCAAACCGTATTTTGTTGATCAGGTAGGACCTAACTTTTTTGCGATTCTCCACCTGTGATGCAACCCGTGATCGTATTACCGATGCATCGAAAGGTTTTGTGACGTAATCATCCGCTCCGTGATCTAGCCCCTCAATCTCGTACACCTTGGAGGTCCTTGCTGTTAGCAAGATGATCGGGATGTGAGATGTTCGCAAATCCTCCTTAAGTATCCGGCACAATTCAAGACCATCCATTTCTGGCATCATCACATCACTGATGATAATATCCGGTACCTGTTCCAGTGCAAGATCTTTTCCCTCCAGCCCGTTTTCAGCCTTTAGTACATTGTAGCCTTCTTTATCGAAGATGCTTTCCAGGTAGTTTCGGATGTCCAGATTGTCATCTACCACGAGGATATTGATTTTTCCGTCATCAATACTAAGGTCTGCTAACTCAATTCCAGTCTCTACTGTGCTAGTACCTTTGTCATACCCTGCTATTGATTCACTGTCCTCAAAACCCTCAATCATGTCTTCTGGTTGGAAATGATCAACTCCCTTTGGCAGAGTCACAATGAATGACGTGCCTTTACCCAATTGACTTCTTACCTCAATATCACCACTATGGAGTGTCACGATCTTTTTTGATAAGGACAGACCAATGCCAGAGCCTATCACAGAGGAAGATTGGGTGCCTTTGATCTGATAAAACCGATCGAAAATCTTTGCCACGTTTTCTTCAGAAATTCCTTTGCCATTGTCAATCACACTGATGTAGCAATTCTGCTCATCCTCAGACACAGATATTTGCACCGCTCCATTTTTATCCAAGAACTTAAAAGCATTGGATAATAGGTTACAGATGACCACTTCCATCTTGTCTCTATCATAGGCCAGCGTAATCTGATCAGAGCTTGTATGAAATCCGTATTCAACGCCCTCTGCTTCTGCATACCCCTTAAAAGTGAGGAAGATCTCCTGCAAAAACTTGATAAAATTCCCTTGAGCAACCCTTAGCTTGAGTTGTCCTTGGTCGGCTTTTCTGAAGTCCAACAGCTGATTAATCAAATCAAAAAGTTTCTTAGCATTTTTATCTACATAATTTAGGCGTTCTCTAACCTCTGAATCCAGTGACTTTTTGTTCAAAATGTCAGAGATTGGACTCATAATCAAGGTTAATGGCGTTCTGAGCTCATGAGAAATATTCGTAAAGAACTTCAGCTTAGCATTGCTAAGTTCTGTCTCCTTCACTTCGTTCATTCGAGCTAGCTCAAGATTTGCTTCAAGCTTTGCTCTATTCACAAAGAAGCGTGATATATAAACCACAATAGCAATAAGGACCAAAACGTAGATGCCATAGGCCCAATTGGAATTCCACGGTGCGGGCGATACATTGATTCTAATTTGCTTGATGGCTCCCCAGCTCACTCCATTCTTTGAGGCCCTAAGTTCCAAGGTGTAGCTACCAGCATCCAGCCCGATGAAGCTAATCTCTGTGTTGGAACCATTGTCAATCCAGGAATCATTCAATCCAGCTATTCGATATTCATATTTAAGATTTTCACGATCTCCAAAATCGTTCGAGACAAATTGCAGCGACATTATTGACTCACGATGAGTCAGCGTAATCTCATCCTCATAGGAAATACTCTTAGAGAGCATTACACGGTCATTTACCACATCCCCTACTCGTACTTCCAAATTGTCCACTTTCAGCGAAGTGAACACAATCTCTGATGAGTCGACCCTGAGGTCAATTTGCAAGGGGCTAATGGTAAGTAGACCATTGGAGCTCCCAAAATAAATCTTCTCTCCATCGTTGTGGTATGAATTGATGTTCATTGAATGCACACCTCCTTGCGCACCTGTAAGATTGATTACTGCCTTGCCTCCCGCAGGAATTGTGGCAATCCCTGAGGCCGTGCTTAGCCAAATACTAGAACGTTGATCCTGGCTAACCGCAGTGATATAGTCGTTTTTGAGACCGTCTTCCGTGTTGTACTTGCGCACGAAATTCAATGAATCATCTTCTATCTGCAGTTGCAGTAGACCGCCAGGAACACCTACCCATAAGTGATCCTCGTAAGACATGATTGACAAAATAATCACACTTGGAAAGAGCTCTTGCAATCCATCGTCCCTGCGAACGAATTGGATATTGTCTTCATCAAAGGAATACAATCCATTGTACGTACCTACCCAAATGGTACCATCAGCATCTTCAGTTACTTTACTTATTCGATTGCTTTGAAGGCCACTTTTATCCTTTCCCTCCTGGGCGAAACGCTGAGTAGCAGAAAACTTGCCATTCTTCCTTTCCAATAAGAACAGTCCCTTTTGCTGAGTTCCCACCCAAATACGTCTCTGGCTATCTAAGAAGACCTCCTTTATCTTGTTGGATTTCAGGAGTTGCTCTATTGGTCCGCTTTCCGGCTGATCTACCCTGTAAACAAATACTCCTGCCTTGGTACCCGCCAGCATCCACTGATCGAACTCCGCAAAAGACGAGACTTTTAGTCCTCTTGTACCCAGAAGATGGACAAAATTTCTCTCGTCTCTGGAGTATCCGATTCCTCCGCCCCAAGTCCCGCACCACAATGCCTTATTGGAGTCTTTTATAACCGACTGTATGTTGTTATCCGGAAGGTTTACATCATTTTCAAAAGTGTTGGCGGTGTACTTTACTGAGCTAGCCGGACTAATTCTCAACACACCTCCATAGCCTGTACTCACCCACACTACACCATTATGATCTTCAATAAGAATATCCAAAACAGTTTCGTAGTTCGAATTGGTGAGGTGACTTGGTAGTAATGAAATCTTCTCAAAATCGCTCCAGTCAGGGCTGCTCAGGTGAAGGCCTCCAGTCCAAGATCCTGCCCAGATCCTGCCTAGGTTATCAACATTGATCGCATTGATGCCTCTGAAGCTAAGTGCCTCACTGGCGGGCAGTTCTTCTATTTGATAATTACGGGTATTAAATGCAAAAAGTCCCTTGACAGAACCGATCAAAAGGGTCTCGTTACTACCCTCATAATGAACTGCCATGGCCTCACCATACTCCTGATCAAAAGAAACTAAACGATTTTCCGATGGGTCGTATTTGTGTAGTTCGTTTCTTGACACAGCCCATACATTTCCATAGGTGTCTGTGACGAGATCAATCACTGCCTTTCCTTCCAGGAAGCGAGCGTTTGGCTGCTGCTGACC
>JABSPG010000197.1 GCA_013214445.1 Ekhidna sp.
TTCCCCTTCAAAAACTTGTCTATTTTCGGTGGATGCCAAATGATGTACAAAATCAAGAAAGAAGTTTTTATACTCTTTAAAGAAATTTTGTGAGACAGGTTCCACATTAAAAGCCTCAAAGAAATCTTCTAGCTTAAATGCAGATTGTTTAAGGTTGAACAATCGCTCAAGTGCTGTTCTGTGATGTTCTGAGGTACCAAAAATGTAGGTGTATTTCTTAGGAGCTGTTTCAATACCCTCTACCTCATCAAAAAAGTCACTTGCACCATGTTTACTAATAAACGAGAATCGCCATTCTTGAGGCATATTACCATTATAATAGTAGGTAGAGATGGCTCCACTAAAGGCATCTTTAAGTATGTGACTTTTTATTAGCTCATTAACTCCTACTCTATTGTATTCGATTCGCACCTTTTCCTGAAGCTCAATCTCAAATATGGGTAGGACGATATTATCTGTGGTGGTAACCGTTCCTAATTGTACTAGCCTCCTAACTATCTCGGTTTGCTTCTTTGAAGAAAGAGAAACCTCCTTTGGCTCTACATAAATAGTTAAGGGATTGTCCTGACCTGTCAAGAACTGCAATGTCTTAATCCAAAGATTCCTTTGGTAAGGTTGTTGCAATATATTTTTAAGCTCGTTTCTTTCCATTTAAGCAAATGTTTCAGTCAGTACAATTTTTGGTTCTTCGAATTTTGCTTTTGCCTTTTCTTCTTCGTCAAACTTCAGTGCATCCATTCGGGCAATCTGCTTAATTGGATAGCGATTCATGATCGTATTCAAATCATTGATGATTTTAGGAAGCGGCATTTTCTTCTTTTTCTGTTTAGCGGCCAAACTTGAAATTTCAGTTCTAAATTTTCTAAAAACCCCCATGTATATGATCTTCAAAGCTGCTTTCAACATATATTCAAAATCATCTGATATTTCTTGAGGAAAATTGCGTTTTAGGTCAATTATTGCTTTCAAAAACATTACAGAATTTCTTTCCTGTACAGACAAATTACCTGTGTCAAATTCCTCAATCGAATACACTGTATTGTATACAGACTTGAACTGAGAGATTGCTGTCTGTACTGATTCAAAGTGATGTTCATCCAGCTCAAGCTTCTCAGGTTTTTCCTTCTTATCAGCTTCAAAGAGCTTAGCCGCTTGCACAAATGTTATTTCAGTACAGTTTTGACCTTTAGTTAGGTAAAAACCTTCTTTCATCGTATTCCGGAGATAGCAGAGCGATGTTTCCTCAATGCTTTGACCTACAACCATAAGTGCTTCTTTTTTCTTCGTGTTGGCAAGCCTACTCACTCTGGACTTAACTGGTAGATTTTTCAGCCTCAGGTATTCTTTAGGCTCATTGTGGTATAATTCTCTTATCAATTCAAGGTAATGCAATCGCTCATCCACTTCTTCTTTGGGTTGAAGCTCACCTAGAATGTTATCTATCATTTCCTCCTGATCTGAGTAAATCTTACTGTCTTCACCAAATGCAGAATGAAACCCTTGCAGTTTCTTAAGCGCCTTTTCGTTAAGCTCAATCAATTCATTGGATTGAGATGTAGGGTAGAAATTGAAAATCAAAATCTTCTCCGCTTTGGTGCCTATCCTATTCACTCTACCTATTCGCTGCATCAACCGTGTGGCGTTCCAAGGAATATCGTAGTTGAGTATTACGTTGCTCCTATGAAGGTTAATCCCTTCTGCCAATACTTCAGTGGTGATGATGATATTGAATTCATTCTCTTGCTTATCAGGGTAGTTTGCATCAAAGTTTCTTCGAATGGTTTTAAATCGAATTTTGTGATTAGCTGCACTTATTGCCAAGACGTCTTTTCTACCTCTATTTTCAAGTTCACTTGCGAGGTAGTTTACAGTCTCTTTTGATTCAGAAAAAATGACAAGCTTCTTTTCAATATTTTCTTTGCTTAAAAACGTGTTTTCTAGCTCATTTAAGAACTTTTCAATCTTTGGGTCATTTTGTATTTTTTCCCATCTCTGAAATAGCTGAGATAGCACTTCTTGATCCTCTTTTAAGCCTTCAAGAAATTCAGGAGCAAAGTCTGATGCTTTATAAATCGCGTTATTGGGAGAGGACTCATTTAGCTCATTGATTTTATTTTCGATCTCGTCCTCTTTGCCTTCATCATAGAACTTATTGATGTCCAAGTCTGGGGCTACAAATACCTTATCATTTTCAAACATCTCAATCATACGCTGATTTGATATATGAAAGCGTTTCAGAGAACTTTTAAAGGCATAAAAACTACTTTCCAATCGTTTTACCAATTGGGTCTTCATGATCATTGCCAGTTGCCTAGAGATTAGACCTGAGTTTTCATATAGTTCTTGATGTTCTTCATTGATAAATTCAATAGCTCTATATCTGAAATATCCTATGTTGTCAATTAGACTAAGAACCGTTTCATAAAACAAAGTATTTAACTCGGCATCAAAAGCATATTCTATCTTCTGTGGTTCTTTTATTTCTGGAAAGGACATACCCTGTTCCTTTACATCATCGCTATATCGTTTAATCTTTTGGATATCCGCCCTGGTTCTCCTTATAACCAGTTCTGTAAATACCTTATCCCTAATAGGCTCATAAATGGATTTTACCTTCTCGACGAGCTTTTTGTGATCCTTAATTTTGTAAAGCTGTTTATACTCTTCAATTCTAGTTGAGAAGAATGATTGAAGGTTTGGAACCCCTTCAATTGTGGATTTTCTTGAATCTTGGAAGAGATAAATTTGATTCGCTATATCCTCAGGTTTGTTGTTTAATGGTGTAGCCGATATCAACAGCACTTTTTTCTTTCGATTAATATCGTTACCCACCGTCAATCTGGGAGTTTTACAAATCAATTCCAGTAGTCCGTACATATTAGAACTACTAGTTCTGAACTTGTGTGATTCATCAATTACTATTAGGTCATATTCTTCTGGGTTATTGTAATTGAAATTGTCAGGATCTATGATCTTGTGCAAGCTACCATTGGAGACAAACTGAATATAATTCGTTAAGCCAAAGTCTTTAATTGTATTCTTCCAGTTTGTTTCTAAGGCGTTAGGATATACTACAAGAACTTTGGTACTATGTCCATTTTTCTCGATGTACTTTTTGATAACACGTGACGCAACTACTGTCTTACCAAGACCGACAACATCCGCTAGTATGAAACCATTGTGCTTCATTAGCTTATTGAAACCTTCTACAACCGCGTCAGCTTGATATTGTAGATTAGAATATCCATCCGGTAAATCCTTATTCGAAATTTTGTCTCGTATGATTGAATCTCCAAAGTATTCTATGAGCATTTTTATATACAGCTCATACGGAGTTATTTCATCATTTAGGTAAGTACGTTTCTTAAGTTGTTTAATATCTACTGGAAGAACCTCAGTTGACTGTTTCCAGATTTCTTCAAATTCATCCGTTGCAAACTTTACATCTTCATAGTCTTTTAACAGAACATTGAATTCATAATTTGGAACTGCCTTGGTTCCTAAACCAGCATCTGTAAGATTGGAAGATCCTGTTATTACACTGCCATTGGTATGGGGATTAAATGGCTCAGGTCTAAAGATGTAAATTTTCGCATGGTTAATAAACTCTTTGTTTCCATTGGCTCTAATGACCACTTTTTGAGTGATAATGTCATCAATAAATTGAATAACTCCTTTTTCAATATCTGCGCTATAGGCTGCATTAGAAATATCTTCTGCAACTGACGAAATAAATCCGTCTTTAGTCCTTTTAGTATCTTCAAGGTATAGCTGTCCCATTCGCTTTGCGTGAGCAGCCAATTCATCAACATTAATCCCAACTAGTATTCTAATTTGCGGTACATTCTCTAGCAGAGGCCTAACCTTGAAATAACCAGATGCTCTGAAATAGCCAATTAACGCATCGAAATAGTGAATCTCTTGATGCTCAAAAATTCCCTTGAGCTTGTTAAAGAGGCTATTCTCATCTTTGTTGGTGAAAAACTTGGTGCTCATTTACCTGCCTCTTTTTCGATTAACAAATCTTTTACACTTACCTCAAGTATATCAGCTATGGAATATAGGTCTTCCAGACTCGGTTGTCGCCTGTTCTGAACATAGCTGTTTACCATATTGTAACTTTTTCCTAGCTTTTCGGCTAACCAAGTTTGTTTAATTCCTTTGGAATCAAGGACTTCCTTAATCCTGTTCATTTACTGTTCGAATGATGGACGTCCAAGATAACGAAATGAAATATATTTATCTCACTGAATGAGATATAAATATTATATGGAGTGAATAATTGGCCAACACAAGAGCCACACACATTTGTCATCCGCGCAAGCCCTAGCTAAACCAAGGATGCCAAAAGAGTGCGTCTCTCCCACCCTAAAGAAAAACTCTTTTCTCCCCCCTCTTAAAAGAAAAATGATTAGTCCCTCCCCTCAATCCCTAAGCTACATTAACATAACGCAGGACAGGCTCAAGGCCAGCGCATGAGCCCTGGTCGGGCACCCCGCTATTCTGTCAGGCCGTCCAGCCTATGCTTAGATTAGATTCTATTTGGGTCTAAGACTTTCAATTACCTCTGTGCTGACCCAATAGATATCTGCAAGACCAGGCTCAATGGCTCTTTCATCTCTCCCAAAAAACAAATACTTACCGTCAGGACTGATGGTTGGCGTTTTTTCAGAAAAAGTACTGTTCACGGAAGCCCCAAGATTAATTGCATCTGACCAATTTCCTTCCTTGGTTTTGAAATAGACATAAATATCATTATCCTGTCTATTTTCTTCTTCCGTATTCCGTGCTGTGACCAATAGATAATCGTCATTTGGTGAAACAAAAGCGTGATGCCCCCAACTAATGAGCACCTCTTGGGGATCTATGAAACGCCCATCCCGATACGTAGCAGCGTAGGTTTTAAAGTCAGATAAATTGAAATAATACAGGTTCCTGTTTTTACCATGATTAGCAAAGAATACTTTGTCATCATTTATAGTAGATTCTAGTAGCGTTGCATTACTCCAATTCTTCTCTAATTTGTTGACAACCCATATTCGCTCATCTGAAAACGTGGAGTCAAAGGCAGTAAAATAAAGACGAGTACCATCAGGACTTACGAATGGATGCATTTCTTCCAATTTATGTCCTTTCGTGAAATTGGCTCTTTCAATGGGTGTCCAGGAATCACCCTCAAGTTTGGAGAAATAGATTTGAGAGGCATCACCTTCACCTTTAGCTTCAAAATATACCTCTCGTAAATCCGGAGAAAATGAAATAGTACTCTCAAATCTTTCATTAATTGATACCAAGCCGGGTGCAAAAATTTTAGGAGTTAATCCAGGAGGTTCTTGATCAAGGTAGAGCTTCTCCCCTTTTGCGTTTGATTGATCAGTGTTGCACCCATTGAGAATGAGGAACATTAGCATGGCGAAACATAAAACTACCTGGCTTTTCATTTACTATAATGCTCTGATGTATTGTTAGACTTTAATAGCAGATAAATACGTCCACATGAGAAATAAGATTTGCAGCGGTATTCTAAACCATAAATAGGAAAGACCCGGACCGTCGAATGTTGCCTTTTGAAAATTCACATAATGCATGGCAGCATACACATTACCAGGCAGCATCAATAGCAAAAAGACGATTAGCGTCCATCCGCTTATGAGCTGGAATCTAGGTATAAGCAAGCCAATGGCTAGCACTATTTCAAAAACTCCTGTGAGATAAATGATAGGTATTCTAAAAGGAACAAATGGCGGAATCATCATGGACATTCCTTTGGTAAAGGCAAAATGTCCAATGGCCGTAAAACATAGCATGACTGACATAGCGACTCTTCCAGATAGCGTAAAGTTATAGGTGCCGCTGATGATTTTGATAGCAACAAGAGTGATCACGAATACAATTGACAATACGATAAGTGGTTTCATGATTATTTCAATTTGATGGACACTACTTTTTTCTCATTACTCAATGTAAAGGCTGATTCCTCAAAGGTTGCTGGCCTAAATGCGGGTAGCACATTATTAGAAAATCCATATTTTTCTTTGGGTATACCAAATACGTTCTTGTCTAATAGGTAATCATTATCCTCATCTAGAAAAACAGCAATGGCATAGTTCCCGTCAGGTATTTTGTCAAACGTTACTGTAACTTCTGATAGATTGGTGACATCAATTTCTTTTCTATAGATGGCCTTATCGTTAATTCGGAAATCGTCGGCATTATTATACCAACCGATGTATAATGTACCTTTTACATTTTCAAGATTTGACACCTTGACCATTTGTCTGGTCTCCTGGCTGTAGCACTCCAAAAATGGAAGCAGTCCCGCCATGAGTACGAGTAGTATTTTGTTCTTTTTCATTGTTTCATCATTTGATTATGGATCAAAATTAGAGGCGCCCATAGGTCGAAACAATGAACCTGGGTTAAGTAATGCGTCTACGAATTCTGCTCAACGCCTGGGGCGTAACGCCGATATAAGAGGCTATATACTTCAGTGGGATAAGCTTTATCAATTCTGGTCTTGATTCAAAAAGATCCAGATAACGTTCTTCTGCAGTTTTGCTCAGAAATGATAGTTCACGTTGTTTGATCAACAAATACAATTGTTCCGCTGCTTTCCTCCCTATCAAATTTCCAATTGTAGTTTCGGCATAAATAGATTGTAAATCATCATAGGTCAGTCGCCATAAGACGGTGTTAGTTATGGCTTCAAAACTATACGTTGAGGGAGACTGAGTCAGAAATGAGTCATAAACTGAGGCAAACGAACCTTCAAAAGCAAAATTGATGGTAATGTCATATTCTATTCTTGGAATGTAGAATCTAATGATACCTTCTTCTATGAATGAAAGGTATTTTTCAGTTTCTCCTTTCTTTAGAATTTGTGATTTCTTGTTGACGTCTTGCCTAATCAATTTAGAAGAAAAGATATCCCAGTCATGCTCAGATATGTTGAAAGCCTGCTTGTAATACTGATAGATCTTTTCCATTATTTACTGGAAGTTACTGTATTTGTCCAGGACTTCTAGGGGATAATGTTTTGTGTCCTGGGATAAATCGATTGTCGGACGGCAGTAAAGCCTGACCATCAAAAGCAGGTCTTTCGGGAGACGGCATTCTTACCTCAAA
>JABSPG010000198.1:0-5271 GCA_013214445.1 Ekhidna sp.
GTTCGACCTCTGCTTCTGCAAGTTCAAACCCTCTATACCGACGTTATTCAGGTGTAAAATTCTCTGGATGAAAGGAGCTATAACTCGGAAATAGCATCTCTGTTAGCTAGTTTTTCCTAAGTTCTAACAGTACCAATAATTGTAATTGCGGGGGTCTATAGTCATTTGAACACTACATAAATTTCAATTTTCCAAAGACAAAATGATGATTAAATAGATTTGGTTTGATAGACCATGAGAATTTGTAGCGGCTGAATTAGAATTTGGGTTTAGTTTGTCTTTGAAACTTGAAGCGAATACAATTCTCATATGTTTATTAGACTTTTACTTTTACTTTTGATTTTTGTTGCCTGTTGCTCCTTCCTACACCAGTCTATCGCACAGTCATTCTCAGGTACTTCCTCTCAAGTAACTATCCAAGACAGCCTCATCAGCCTGCTTGATGTATATGTAGAAGAAGACAGTGCCAGAGTTGCTATTTTGATTGAGTTAGGGAATAGTTTGAAAAATATTGACCCAAAGCTTGGAGAAGAATACCTAAGTCAAGGACTCGTTATTGCAAATCGGAATGGGTTTTTCTTACAAAAAGCACTTATCCAGCAGGCTCAAATACAATTTTATGCATTAAATGGAAAGTCTGAAAAGGCGATAATTACTGGCCTTTCAGCGCTAAGAGTTTTCGATTCTCTCAATATGGCAGATCAGATCCTGCTTACTCAAAGTCAGCTTATTCCGATCTACTCTGCGGAAGGGTACTATCAGCAGGCGCTGGAGATGAGCTTAAACAGTCTGTCTCAGGTAGAGGACGAACCAGATACTCCTTCTAAGGGGCGTTATTATTTTAATGTCGGAAATTCCTACAGGCATCTAAAAGATTTTGAAAAAGCTTTGAATTACTATGAGCAGGCACGCTTACTTTCGGAACGTACCAATTATCGAATAGGTGTAGTTGTGATCTCTTTGAATATGGCCTTATGTAAGATGGAGCAAAACCAACTCGAAGATGCAGAGGAATTGATTGAGCCGGAGATAACTTATTTAAAAGAAGTCGGCAATGCTAGTTTGTTGGCCAGTGCATTAAGCTACCTTGGAGATATTGCTGCAAAACAAGCGAATCATGAAGCAGCTATTTCATATCATGAGCAGGCAATTTCCTATTATACACAGCTCGGATTTAGAAGTGCCATTCAAGATGCAAGTTTGAAGCTTTACGTTCAGTATAGCATTATTGGTAAAGATGATTTAGCTGCGATATCAGAGAAGAAATACAAACAGCTCAGGGATTCTTTACAAAATGAGGAGATCACTAAGATTGTTGGAGACCTCCAGGCTAAATATGATACCGAGAAAAAGGAGGCTGAGATTCAATCATTGAAACAAGCCTCGGAAATTCAGTCGCTTCGAATTAAGCAACGAAACCTAATTATAATATTTAGTTTGATTGCTTTTGCTTTGATTGTGGCGGTGATCGTATTCCTCAATCGCCAGCGAAATGCTGCTAAGCGAAGAATGCAAATTGAGCTGGAGCAGCGGTTTCTTCGCTCTCAACTAAACCCTCATTTCATTTCCAATGCTTTAGTGGCGGTGCAATCTTCGCTGATGGAAGGAGATGCGCAAGCTGCGGAAACCTACCTCTCGACCTTTTCAAGATTGATGCGAGAAATTTTGGAATATTCAAGAGAGGAGTACATACCTATAGAGGACGAAGTACGAATGCTTACAGATTATCTGGAGATCAATCGGAAAAGGCTAAAAGGCCAAATTGATTATAGCATTACCGTAGATGAGGAGATAGACGATAGTTTTGATCAGGTACCGCCCATGCTGATCCAGCCATTTATTGAGAACGCGATAGATCACGGGATTCCACCGGAAGGTGAGAAAATGGAAATAAAGGTTGTCTTCAAAAGACGTAAAGACTGTATCGAAGTGAGCATTGTAGATAATGGAGGAGGCATAAAAGAAAACATCTCCGCTGATAAACGATCATTATCTACACAGATTATCAAAGAGAGAATAACCTTGCTAAATGAGTCCCTGCAAAAGGAAATTGTCTTGCGACTGGATAACTATAAGAATGTATCTGGTGCTACAGGGTTGAAGGTTATGCTATCATTACCGCTCTTGTAGAAGTAAGAGATTGCTGGAATAATTCTAAAGTCTACGCCTCAAATTATAAGTCATCTCTATCGAATTCTAATTCTAGCTACTACACTCAATAGAATTTGTATTGTTTCCTGTCAGAAACTGCTATCTGATGATTACAAAAAACTTTTTTTGGAGTAAAAGAAACCAGCTTGTCCTACTGATATTCTTGTTTGCGCTAGTGCCCACCTACGCTCAAAAGTGGAGGCAGTTGCTCGCAGAAGGGGAAACCGATTTTTTGAAAATAAAGGACGCTTTTTACAAAGAATGGCATGAATTAGGGGATGACAAAGCATTAGGATACAAACACTATAAAAGATGGGAGTATTTCAATAGCTCACGCTTGATTGATGGTCGCTACCTTTCAAATAGTGCAGTTAATTATCAATTGATAAAAAAATCAGAGAAGGTCGGAGAGAGACCTGGAAAAGCAGATTGGCGGCCGATTGGTCCTGCGAATTGGAATGTGGCTAATCATGGAATCAGCCCTGGTATTGGAAGAGTTAATTGCATAGATATACATCCAAAAGATCCAGCAACTATTTATGTTGGGACTCCCTCTGGGGGGCTTTGGAAGTCCACGGATATTGGAGCTTCTTGGGAACCATTGTCTGATGATATACCTATCCTGGGTGTCTCTGATTTCTATATTGACCCTACCAATCCTGAGAAAATGTATTTGCTTACAGGTGATGCCTATGGACATCATACTTCATTTGTTGGGGTATATAAGTCTACAGATGGAGGTTTAAGCTGGAACAACCCCTCCACACTTTCACCAGACAGGAGTCAAAGCTATAGTATGTACAAACTACTGGTCTCGGATAAAAATTCAGACGTTTTGGTGATTGGCGGTAATATGGGGATTTGGAAATCTGAAGATGGAGCCTTGACTTGGAAGCAAGTACTTGCAGACCCAGTCTTTGATATGATGTACCATCCCACAGAATTGGATATTATTTATGCGACGCATGGCAGTGATTTCTACAAGTCTACCGACATGGGTGCTAGCTGGAGGCAGACAAAAGGATTGCAAGTAGATCAACTGGGTCGCACAGTGATCGGTGTTTCCCCTGATAATGATGATGTGGTTTACATCCTTGCATCCCATGTAGATAGTAGTTTTGGAGGCATCTATCGCTCTGTAGATAGAGGAGAAACATTTGAGTTACGGTCTGATTTCCCCAATATTTTTTCTGAGAATGTATTTGTTAATCAACAAGGTGGCCAGGGATGGTATAATCTGTCGATTGCTGTGAATCCTAATAACGTGAATGATATTTATGCAAGCGGTATTAAGATCTGGAATTCAAAGGATGGTGGTGCTTCTTGGCAAGATGAATTTGGTAATTATAGACAACTTAGTACCTCCTTATACCCTCCTTTTCCTGAAAAAAAGTATGTTCATGCAGATAATCATACGCTTGATTTCCTCAGTGGTAAATTATATGCAGGATGTGATGGGGGGATTTTCGTAAGTGATGATTTGGGCGAGTCTTGGGCTGATCTCTCTGCAGGATTACATATCATGCAGTCCTATAGAATAGGTCTAGATCAACAAAATCCCAGCATGATTACTACAGGCGCTCAGGACAATGGCAGCAATATTTTAAGGGAAGGAAAGTGGTATCAGGTATATGGACTTGATGGGATGGAAACTCTAGTGGATTTTGAAGACAATGAAATTATTTACACTTCTTACCAATGGGGAGGGATTATAAAATTTGACGGAAAAGGGGATAGAATTGTAAGGCAGCTAACGCAAAAAGCTGGTAGTGGAGGTTGGATAACTCCGTTCGTTTTAGATCCAGAGAATCATCAGCTACTGTATGCGGGGTACGATCAGGTATACAGAATTAACACAGTGGATGAGGCTCCTCAATGGGATCAGATTTCTCATTTTCCAAATGCGGGTATATCGCATCTTAAGATTTCGTCTAAAGATCCTAACTACATCTATGCGGTGCAGGGGGAGTTAATTCATGTGAGTAAAGACAAAGGTGCGACGTGGAAATCTGTGGGTGGCGGCCTACCTTCAAATCAAATTTCTTACATCACGATATCTGATAATGATCCCGAGCAAATTTGGATTACTTTTTCCGGATATGCCGAAGGTGTAAAAGTCTATCAGTCAAAAGACGCTGGGAAAAGCTGGGAAAACAAATCTGATGGACTTCCTAATCTACCAATCAACTGTATCGTTCATCAAAAGGATAGCAAAAATCAGCTATATGTGGGGACTGACGTTGGAGTTTATGAGAAAGACAACACTGAAAGTACCTGGAGCCTCTGGTCAAACGGCCTTCCAAGTGTAATTGTAACAGAGTTAGAAATTCATGAATCATCTCAAAATATCGTAGCGAGCACCTTCGGCAGAGGTATTTGGAAATCTGTTTTAATTGACAATAAATCAGAGGCTATCCAAATAGAGAAAATACATGCCTCAAGTAGTACCATTTTGGAAGGCGGAGCTGTTGACTTCACAGCAGAGATCACAGGTGATTTGTTCGAGATAGTGTGGTTTTTTGAGGGAGGGTCACCAGACTCTAGCTCAGATGTGAATCCCAATGTGACCTATACCGAACAAGGATCTTATGATGTAAGACTAGTAGCAAAAGGAATAAACCAAATTGATACCGTTTTTAATGATGCGGTGAGAGTAGAAAAAGTGTTGAGCGCAGCAGATCGTCCGACGGAAATATTTCCTAATCCAGCCACCAGTTTATTGTTTTTACCAATAATAGAAAACAGCTCAGAAATTGAAATAACCGATACAATGGGAAAGATGATAATGCGGAAACAGCTGGCCGAGGAATCGCCGTACCTGGATATTTCACAATTACCTGCTGGAATCTTTTTCCTGAGAGTCGTGGATGGAATAAAAGTGACCAGTTATCGATTTATGAAGGAATAGAATTACGTGAGTCGATCGATTCAGTGATTCGTTACCTTTTAACGCATGTTGCTCAAATAAATGTAATTCTTAGAGAGGTATATTCTTGCTGCTGTTACTTTCTTAACTTTACTTAAAAGTAAAATCATTGAAAGTAGCACTGATCGACGATGAAGCTCCCATGCGGGAAAACATGAAGGCTTTGCTAGCCAGGAATGTGCCAAGGGCGATCG
>JABSPG010000198.1:5281-7117 GCA_013214445.1 Ekhidna sp.
GAAGCTTCAGGTGTTGCGGAGGGTTTGGAATTGTTGTCCAACATTGAGCCAGAGGTATTGTTTTTGGATGTGGAAATGAAAAACGGTACCGGGTTTGACCTCATGGCACGCTATGGCGAACCAAAGTTTCAGGTAATTTTTGTGACAGGCCATGATCGGTATGCAATTAAGGCGTTCAAGTACAGTGCATTGGATTATTTACTAAAGCCTGTAGATCCTATGGAGCTTAAAAGTGCTGTAGAAAAGGTGCCCCAAACGGATCGGCAACAACATCAGCAACAGCTAAGCAATTTTCTTGACAACAGAGATAAAAATGCTGAAGAGCGAAGTATTGTGCTAAAGGATGCTGATTCAGTATATCTTGTATCAGTGAAGGATATCATTAGGTGCCAATCTGACAATAATTACACCATTTTCTTTCTACAAGATGGTCGAAAAATCATGGTATCCCGCACGCTTAAGGATTATGAGCGTCTTTTTGATGACCAGCTATTTTTCCGTTCTCATCAATCTCACCTGATAAACATCCAATTCTTTGATCGGTATGATAAACGAGAAGGAGGAAGTATCCACATGAAAGATGGCTCGGTGATTCCTCTCTCAAGTCGAAAAAAAGAGGACTTTCTCAGAGTACTCGGGTCCTAGTTCAATCCAAACTTCTTTCCAGAAGTATAAAGCACCATCGACCAGTAGATGGTAACCTTCGATTAAAAATCTGTGGTATTTGGCTTAGGAAGCGGATTCTAATTTAGCTCCAGCGAATTCTCATCAAGTGCTATCCATACTTCTCTCGCAAATTCTTTTTGTATCGCAGTAAACAAAATTTAATAAGATGAAAAGAATTTTACTGCTGCTCAGTGTACTGAGCTTTATGCATTGGGGAACCCACGCCCAGAATTGTAATGATCCTGTTTTTAGTATTAATGAAGGTTTCACCTTAGATCAGGATGTAGATGGATTTTTCGCAGAAGTTCTGCCTGACTGTTGGAGTAGGGCGTATCCTCAGGGAGCTAATGATCAAGAAGGTAGGATAAGAAGAAACTCAGATGGAAGCAATGCCTTCCTTCAGGTGGCTTCAGGCAATGGAAGTGGGGGCGACAATGGAATTGCGTTGATGCCAGAGCCTGCTAATTATTTGGGACAATTAAGTTTTAGAGCTAAGACCAGCTCTGGAAGTGCCTTGTTCGATGTGGAATTAGTGCTTTACTCTGGAGGAACCAACGTGAGATTTCTTAGATCTTTCAGTTTAAACAGAAATTGGCAGGACTTTAATGTTGATTTAGGAAACTTACTGGATGGTTTTGTAGCCACTGGGAACGAAGTTTCTCTGGGCTTTAGACATACTGATGCTAACAAAAGTTTTACCTACAGTATGGATATCGATGATGTAGTCTACACCAGTGGGTGTCCAACAGACCCAGCCGCTGTAGCTAGGACACAAAACATTACGGTAGAACTAGATGAAACAGGAAATGCCACGATAACACCAGAAGACATAGACAATGGTTCTACTGATGAGTGTGGTGATCCAATCGCTTCATTAGCATTAGATATTACCTCTTTTGACTGTAGCAACTTGGGCGATAATACGGTTACGCTAACGGCTACTACAGCAGGGGGAGAGGTTGATACCGAGACAGCTATTGTTCGGGTGTTACCTGATCTCCCGGTGCTCAATGATTCTATTGATGTGTATTTAGATGAGATGGGATCGGTATCTATTGCTGTGGAAGATTTTACTACAGCTGATGCCTGCACTGGTGTTACTTACACTTTTGGCTCAGCCACCCAGACAACATTTGTATGTGAAGTTGTAAATAGACGATTTACTGTGGA
>JABSPG010000199.1 GCA_013214445.1 Ekhidna sp.
TGCTATGCAGGATATGACGTAGTAGAAAATCAATCAGGCAAAAGGGTTGGTAAAACTAAAATATCAAAGAAAGGAAATACTCATATCCGCAGGATTCTACATCTGGCTTCATGGTCCACTGTAAGATACCAAGTCGAACCTTTTTATTCCTTATTTCACCGTGTGTTTGAACGTTCTACTATGAAAATGACAGGCTATGTTTCGGTGCAGAGAAAACTGTTAGTAATGATGTATACCCTATGGAAAAAGGATGAAAAGTTTGATCCCAATTATACAACATCCGGCAATCAGAAGCCAAAGTCTCTCTTTTCGGTTGGCTCTGAAAGAACCAGTAACAAAGCAGCCTCAATAAAAGTTGAGGCTGCACTAGATGGACCTCCGTGTAATCAATCACCTGAAGCCCTCTTTTCGGTAACATAAATCTATAAAAAATTATATCCCTGTTCTTGCTTTTTCTTACAGTACCTGCCGCCAAGAAAGTTCCGTGCTGTTTGGAAGCTTCAGTTCGCGGGATTTTTTGACTTTTGGAACGCACTGCTTTCTACAAGCTTTGGAAGCACCAGCAGACTTCACTACTTTAGTGCCTACCCATAAAATGAGAGCACACGCCTCATACATGGGCGTTACCAGCAATTCTGCATGACGAATGACACTCACCAAAGGATTCTTAAGACCACAGCCTGAACTCAGCCGTACCAACTTGATTGGTTGTCTACTCCTTTGGACACTAACAGCTTACATTTTTTACGCCTTCTTTCAACTTTACCGAGAAGGTTTTCGATTTTTCACAAGTCAACTTGGCGACAGGGTTTTACTCGTACTAACCCCAACGGAGAATTTCATTTACAATCTTTTTTATGCAGCCATTGCCTCTTCTTTGGGTTTTTCGATTGCCCTGAGATTGACACTTCAGAACTCCATAAAACACACTAACTGGCGAACTCTTTCTTTGGCCAGACGAACACTCAACAGCGAAGGATTTTGGACTTGGTCATTTCTCCTCTGGTTTGGCAAACTTGGAAGCATGCTTGGCATTTGGTACATAATTTTTGCCATGCAATATGATCTCGATTTGATCAAAGAGTTTCCTCTGATGTTAGCTCTTCTTCCCTTGGTCTTATTTTATTCTTCATGGCCAAGTCTGAGCAGACTAATTCGTTGGAACAAGGTAAAATGGTTTCTCGGAATAACCTCGGTTTTTGTACTGATGAGCACCGCCTTTGGCTTTAAAAATTTTATAGATTTTCAAAAGCTGAACGAGAAAGTGCTAAATAACTCTCCTGAACATGTTTACGATTTAAGAAAGCCTAACAGCCAAAGTCAGCAACGAATTTATCGTCGTTCGTTAATGTTCGATGTTTACATCGTTAAGGACACTATCACAACTGAGAAACCAGTTATTTTCTTCGACTGGATTAAAAATAAGTTTAGGATACCTGACATACAGCAGGCTATTAAAAATGAGCGAGAGAAGGTTTCGATTTATGAACAGTATCAGCTAACTGCTAACCTTCATATTGATGAACGAATTCCAATAAAACACATTACCCCAATTCTTGATGAATTTAGAAAAGCTGGATTAAGAAAGATCCAATTTTCAACTGGAAGAAAATACTCACATTATCCTGCCGATTATCCCGCATTTAGAAACTCAGGGATTCAAAAGTTACTTCCAGTATATTTTGAAGAATTCTCGAACTTTCTTGATTCGGCTGAACAGATAGACCTAATTGGAAAACAGTTTAAACTTTCTGAATCGCTAATGTATCGTAACGGAATTTTGAAAAACTATAACCGTATAGAAATCAATATGTATGGTGATTACATGACTCTTAACAGCCAAAGAATTGATTCATTGGACTTAGAACAGAAGGTTTATGGCTTCATAAAGAAGTACTCTCCGGATTATGTAATTATTTTAAACTCAGATGACGATATAACCTATGGTAGATATATTGAAATTCTGGACATTCTTTGGACCCAAGTGGATCGCTTACGGAACGAAATGTCTCTTGAACTTTACAGCCAACCATTTGATGAGTGGTACTGGGAACACGAACTGGATAAGATCAAAGATCAGTACCCAAGAAACATTTTAGAATGGTCAACTGAAGAGCAACGCCTTGACGAACTGATTAAAAAAGCTGGTAACAGGCGCTAAGCCCAATCGGCTTACTTAGTTGTTTGCAAAGTGCATCTGCATCCGATACATTTGAGATATTTGATAGGCTAAGCCGACTGTACTTAGCTGATCGTTACCCCCCCATAATTCATGATCAAATTTCAGCAAGTCCGAACAGCATTTAAACTGATAATAGATTTTTGGAAAAGGACTGGCCAACTTGAAAAGTTGTATCGCAACAACAAGTGGCACGAATGCATCGCTGAATGCAAAAGCCTAATTCAATCTGGAAGCTCAGATTTTTGGGTATACTACTATCTAGGACTATCATATCATAAGCTAAATCTCATTGACGAATCAACTCAATATCTCGAACAAGGATTAAAAATGCTTCAAGGGAAAAAACCTGATGAAACAACAAGAAAGCATATACTTTATATTCAACACCACCTTATTCACAACTTGAGAAAACAGCGTGATTACCCGAACGCGATTATTAAACTCAATCAGAATATTGAAGAAAACTCCGACTATATTCCCTTCTATCTAATAAAAGCTAACATCTACGAAGAACTAGATGAAATTGATCAATCTATAAGAGCTGTTTCAGATGGACTTGCTATTGAACCTGGTAACAAAGAACTTGATGAATTAAGGAAGCATTTTTCCTACTCCTATAGCCTCAAACAATCAGAGAAGAGAAACGGTGGGTAACATTTGCTAGCACGAATGCGCCTGAGTATCATCCTGTTAGTTTCATCTGATCTTCACCGCTCCGCCAGCCATTCTGAAACTTCATCTCTCTTAGGAGCCATTCGTGCTTCTGGATTCCCTCTTCTCAACGCAATTCTTCGTAGTTGCCGTTGTGGGTATTGGCTAGCAGAGCTATCTTGGTGCTATTAAATACTAGTGGGCACACACGTGCTAGCTAGGCGATATCTATGGTAAAATCAAGCCATTTCAACTTTTTTTAGTGCAATTCTTCCTGATAGCGCATAACTCCTAAAACGGACATTCAAATGATCGTTTTTCCGAAAACTCTCCATTCATTACTTTTAAGTATGCTGTGTAAGGTTAGTGAAACATATGATGGGCAAAAAAATCTGGAAATTGAAGTTAGTCTTCCATTCTATTCTAAGCACTCAGGAGAGTTTTCAAAAGACTCTAATGTTATAACCTACGTAAAATGTGATTCTTCTGGAACATTAGAGCTCCACCTAGTTTATCCAAATAGCGATAGCAGTACCATTATTGAAATCTCTATGGTGAAGAGATCTTTTGATGAAGATGAAATAGGATGTGAATTTCATTCTAAAGAGTATCATATTTCAGAAGAAGAATATTCTACTGCTCTAGGAGAAGCTACACAATTCATCAATAAGTACACGGACGATTAATTAGTCTTTAAAGGATCGTTTATTAGAATTACATAAAAGAAGCTGGAGATCAGAAAGGGAGATCCTGCAATTTGCATGAGCAGGCGATCTCCACGGGGTCAGTAGGTTGTAAAATATTCCTTAATTGTCTTTTGCTCCAGATTTCTTCTTTTCCATTACGCCAAAGGCGAAATTGATTTCTTTGGTTACAGCTGATGAATCTTGCACCCTTGTAATGAAAATGAGCTGTTGTATATTGAAGACGTAGGATATACCCTTCTGTCATGCACAATTGAAATTGTTCACTTTTCTTATTGAAAATGTTCACACTTAATTCTCAATTGATTCCGTACACGTGATTCCGTACACGGACAAGTCAACTAAAAACATGGTTAAGATTTTAAAGGCCTGAAGTCAATTTGTTAACTTTACAGTAAATGAAAATTGAATTCTTTTCCACGATTGAAGATTTAAAAGCCGATAGAGTACCCAGAAAATACTCCAAGGAAGAACTCATTGCTCAAAAAAATGCAGCAAGAGCTATCAATAAAATCCGAGTTGAAAATTTGAATCATGTCAATCATCAAAATTTCTAGATTTCTAGGTTAACAAAATGAAGGTTATTGAACTCAATAGGAGTCTGAGCATAGAGGTTTGTTGACGGAATATAGAAACCTAGAATTTGGAATATAGAAATCAGGAAATAAACTATTCCAAAATAAATTCACATTGCTATTTACTATTAGCTATCGCTGCTATTATTCCAACGATTGCTAATGTCCCAAAGAGGGTTTTAGCACCATCCGCTTGAATGCTTTTATGCTCACCATAATGAACGAAGTTTTTGTAGTGCTCACAGTTATTTGCCAAGTAGTCATATGCCTTTTCGCCGATTCTTGATTTTGCTCTATGTACAGCAAACTTTCTTTGATATTCATTTCCAGGGAATGCTTCAATGCTTTTAGGAACCAAGAAACTTAGGAATTGTATCAATTCATTATTGGGGATTATTTTGACCCCTTGCGTATAGTTAGCTACAAATGTGTGTCTATTTCGAATCAGGCCTAAATAGATAACATAGTGATCAACCATGCCGAATAGCTTTTTCCTCATTACAATGGCGTCAGCAGGTCTTAATCTATTGTCTCTTATAAATTGATTTAAAGTCATGATTTCTTTAATTTATAATCTGAGACAAAACTCTTGAAACAAACTTTAACAATTTTTACAAAAGGTCTCATGGTCTGCTAAAGGTCGTATGAAAGTCAACTTGTCAAATAGGGACTCAATAGATTTTGTACGTCTTGTACCAATGAATGAGCTTTTTGCTGGTCCTTCATAATACCATATTTTATATGTTTTGGATTTCTTTTAATTAAAACTTCTCCGCTAAGGTCAATAGTATACCTTCGTATTGGTGTGAAATGACCTACTCTCCCACCTTTCACAGATATCAGCTTAAGGTGATTTAATTGATCGAATAGCACTATAAGATATTCGAGTTTGTCTTCATAGACTTTCACTGAAATATCATTTTCATGATTCTCAAAAAGCTTAGTGAAATCTACTTTTGACTTTACTACCTTCTTGTCCTTTAATGAGAAGGCTAAATCTTCCAAATCTTTCGGGTTACCCTTCCAGCAGTAATAACAATGAGATTGATTTTTGACAACTCTGATCGTATCGGTTGTGGTGGTCCCGTTTTCGTATTTAGCCGCTATACCATGTAATAGTTCAAATTTCACCATTCGATTTAGTTGGTGATAGTCCCATCCATTCAATTCACAAGAGGTCTTGAGGCCCTTACTAATTTGATTCAAAACCACAGATGTTTCAAGAGAGCTGGTATGTATTAATTTAATTAATAAATGCTCTGAGATTTGTCCAATTACATATTCAACTTCTTTCTTTTCAAAGGCATTTGAAATTTCTTCAATCCTGGAGTTCACACGTACTATAAAACTTGAAGAAAGTGACTTTATAAAATCGGGATTATCAAGTTCACTGAAATAAGCGGGATCGTTAACCCTTTTAATGATTTGCAGAATACTATTTTCAAGGCCATAGGCTTTGAGGATATTTGATACAGAATCTTGCTCATTTACAAAGATCTCTTCTACAAATGTTTTCAATATTGCTTGATCCTTGTTCATTCTGTCCTATCACCTATTACTCTTTCTATGCGTTGTGTAATGTACTTTGTCTGTTTTCTATAGGCTCCTAGAAAAAGTGAAACCAAAATCAATATTAAAATAAAAATAGTAGTCTCATTACTGAAATCGAAGGCATCAATAACCCATTTGAACAAGATTGAACCGCCAATCGTCAGCAGTAAAGCTACAATTGTTCTATAAGTATTATTCTGTTCTGACAATGTCTCCAGTTTAACATCTTTAGATGATGCAATGACAAATTCTTTGTAGTCTTTGAATTGCACGAATTTGATATACTTTAGAAATGGTTCCACAATTAATGATCCAATTCTACTTACTACAAGACCTAAGAAATATGCAAGGAAACCAACTAAAACAATGTTTTCATCGCTAAAATCATATGGAAGACTAATTTGTAAATACCCTAAATAAAGAGACCCTGGCAGCAAGTAATTAAACAGGTTGTAGGAACCGATTTTATCCATTAATTCTTTCATCTTTACTCCATATTGTTATAAATCTCAATTCTCTCCTGTCCCACAATTACCATCAGAGGTGGATAACCAATCTTTGAGGTGTTGTCTTTGATCCAATCAAAAAGTTTCTTGTCATCTTGGCTAGGTTCTAAAGAGCAATTGTCTGGGTGTGAGTGCCATTCTCCAATATATACTATACCGCTGTTTGTTAGTTGATCCATGAGCTTCAGTTTTGATTCCAATCCTTCCGTACCTCTGACATATGAGGTTGGAAATTCATCGCTATCGGATGGTGACTTAACAGATCCTGTTAAGTATGTTGTTTTCCTCTCAAAATCTACCATTCCAAGTAGAACTCCTCCAGTTTCATTTGGCAGCTTATCATGTCGTTCTTTTTTTAGTTTCTCAATCAACCCTAAGCTCACTTGAAAGGTCCAACCATTGATCTCCATAGATTCAAACTGTTCTCCTCTTTGGGAAACAACTTTGATAGAGCCATTTTCTTCTAGTGACCATACACCAATAAAAGATTCTGTTTCCTTCAAAATTCTTCTGATTGCATTAGATGCAATGCCTGCCAATGCCGAGATATTATCTTGCTCCATAACTCCACTAATATCTCGGCAAGAAATTGAATACCTAAGTTGAGGTTTTGGATTATGAAAATGTGCTAAAAACATGTCACTTTCGTAAACCATGTTATAGTACTGGGCTTCAAGTTCATTGAGCCTAATATTTCTATCTGCTGGTTCTGCTATCATTACGAGATCACTCCCATTTGGGCTAAGGAAAATGCTGATCCTTCTTCCAGTCACCTTTTCGTCATCACTTAGCTTTCTCGCTACGGCTTGTGATGCAGAAATATCGACAATAGCAACAGATCCAGAGGCATTCTCATATAAAGCATCTTCATTTATTGGTTTTAGGTAATTATCTTGAAGTCCAACTGCATTCTTTGAGTTTAATAAGGTATTTGCGACAAA
>JABSPG010000002.1 GCA_013214445.1 Ekhidna sp.
TGAGGATATCCTACCGGGAATGTTTGTCAATGCAGCCATTGCTGTTGATGAAACTGTGGAAACTGCTACCTCTCCAGTAGTGCTGAAGGAGGCACTGATTAGAAGGGGTCAACTATCAGGAATCTACGTACTTGGCGATGGAAATACCGCTATACTCCGGTGGGTCCGAATCGGAAATGAGAGAGGCAGTGAAATGGAAATCCTTTCAGGTTTAAGCGAAGGGGAAAAATACCTTTTTAAGCCGCAAGGAAAGCTTTTTAATGGAGCTAAAGTATTGTTCAATTAATTAAACCAATAGAGCAATGCAAGAAGGAATATCAGGTAAAATCGCCAATTTTTTCATCCACTCGAAGCTGACCGTTTTATTAATGGTAGCGTTGATGATCATTGGTGTCTACAGTTCATTTCTAATCCCAAGAGAAGAGGAACCGCAGATCATCGTGCCAATGGCTGATGTAATGGTTGGATACCCTGGCGCATCCCCGCTGGAAGTGGAGAGTCGGGTGGTAAAGCCACTTGAAAAGATCATTTCAAATATCAAAGGGGTAGAACATGTGCACAGTATGGCCATGAATGGCATGGCAGTCATTGTGGTGCAGTTTTATGTTGGTGAAGATACGGAGCGCTCCTATGTCAAACTCTATGATGAGTTGATGAAACACCAAAACATGTTTCCTGAGACCGTATATGAGCCTGTAGTAAAGACACGATCCATAGACGATGTACCAATGCTCGGACTTACGTTATGGAGCAAGAGATACACCGACCATGAACTGCGCATGCTGGCAGAAGAGGTTACTTCGGAAATAGAAAAGGTAAAGGATGTGTCCATTACCAAAGAGATCGGTGGGCGTCCCAGGGAGCTAAGGATCGTTTTGGATAAAGATAAAATGGGCGAGAATGGCGTAGATGTACTCAGTGTTATGCAGATGATTAAGGCGAGCAATAGCAGCTCGCAATCGGGAAGATTTGTAGTTTCTGATACGGAATACTTGTTGAAGACAGGAAATTTCCTGAATTCGGCTGATGATGTTGCAGGGATTGTGGTCGGAGTAAACAATCGATTGCCAGTCTACTTGCATCAAGTGGCAGAGATACTAGACGGCCCATCCAAGCCGAAAGACTATGTGGGCTTTGGTTATGGGAAGGCAAACGAAGCATATCAGGAAAGCCCATCTACCTACCCTGCGGTTACTATTTCTGTGGCCAAAGTAAAGGGTGCAGATGCTATGAAAGTGTCTGATAAGATACTGGGGAAAATAGAGACGCTCAGAAGCACGCTGATCCCTGATGATGTTCAGGTGGAGGTGACTCGAAATTATGGAGAAACGGCATCCCACAAAGTAGGTGAACTGCTGCTACACTTAGGGGTGGCCATTTTGGCTGTAACTGTTTTGGTTATGCTAGCTATGGGATGGCGAGGTGGGCTAGTGGTGTTTTTGTCTGTGCCATTAACTTTTGCTTTGACACTTTTTAGCTACTACATGCTGGGGTATACCCTTAATAGGATCACCCTTTTTGCCTTGGTGTTTGTGGTGGGGATCGTAGTGGACGATAGCATCATCATTGCGGAAAACATGCACCGACATTTCAAATCAAAACGACTTCCGTTTGCACAAGCAGCCATCTACGCAATCAACGAGGTGGGTAACCCTACCATCCTGGCCACTTTTACTGTTATTGCTGCCATTCTACCGATGGCGTTTGTGTCAGGAATGATGGGCCCATACATGAGCCCCATGCCCATTGGGGACTCCATAGCCATGATGCTTTCACTATTTGTGGCTCTTACAGTCACTCCTTATCTAGGGTATCATTTCTTAAGAGAGAAGGAAAAAGATGATTCGCAACAGTCAGGGGAAAATCATGAGCATGGATCGGGTTGGATTTACAAGGTGTATAGCAAGATCGAAAAGCCATTTCTGGAGAGTGGTATTAAAAGGTGGACCATGCTGGGCGCCACGCTAGTCTTGCTATTAGGATCTATGGTTATGTTTTTCACCAAATCCGTGGTGGTAAAAATGCTCCCTTTTGACAATAAGAACGAATTTCAGGTCGTCATAGACATGCCGGAAGGAACGACGCTAGAGCGTACCGCCGCAGTGACTGCAGAGATCGCTCAGTACTTGGCTGGGGTTCCGGAAGTTGTCAATTACCAAACATATGCAGGTACTTCTGCTCCCATAACTTTCAATGGTCTGGTCAGGCACTATGATCTGAGAGGGGGTAGTAATATGGCAGATATTCAGGTCAATCTATTACATAAAGAGGATCGTTCGTATGCAAGCCATGAGATCGCTACGCGGATTAGACCCGATGTGCAGCAAATAGCCCAAAAGTACCAAGCGAACGTCAAAATTGTAGAAGTCCCTCCGGGTCCTCCGGTCCTTTCTACACTAGTAGCAGAGGTCTATGGTCCAGACTACAAAGAGCAGATACAGGTTGCAAAGCAGGTAAAAGGTATTCTTGAAAATACTCAAGATGTGGTGGATATTGACTGGTATGTGGAGGCCGGTCAGACAGAATACAAGCTAGACATTGATAAAGAAAAAGCCATGATGTATGGAGTCGTTCCTCAGCAAGTGGTTGGCAACCTTACCTATTTGATTGGGCAGCACCCCATCAGTACGCTCTATGATGAATACGCAAATAACCCTGTAGAGATAGTCATGGAGGTAGAGGATAAAGAGAAAGCAGGGATGGATCTGGTTCAAAACCTCAAGATTAAAGGGATGCAAGGGAATATGGTTCCAGTAAGTGATGTCGTAGACGTTCAAAAGGATACGCTTCATTCAACGATCTACCGAAAGGATCAAAAACGAGTGGTCTATGTGTTGGCCGATATGGCGGGAGAGTTGGAGAGTCCGGCTTATGCTATCCTGGGCATGACAGAGCAACTGGAAAACATGGATCTACCTAAAGGGTACACGGTCAGTGAGCTATACATGAGCCAACCAGAAGATGAGTCTGATTTTACTGTAAAATGGGACGGTGAATGGCAGATTACCCTGGAAGTGTTCCGAGACCTTGGGGGTGCATTTTTGGTCGTTATTATCATCATCTACATGCTCATTGTGGGCTGGTTTCAGAACTTCAAAACGCCTATTGTTATGATGCTAGCTATTCCACTATCTCTGATAGGGATCGTGCTGGGTCACTGGCTACTTGGGGCATTTTTCACTGCTACTTCGTTTATTGGTATGATAGCCTTGGCAGGCGTAATGGTTCGAAACTCAGTATTGTTGATCGACTTCATAGAGATCAGGTTAGCCGATGGTGCCGATCTAAAGACAGCTATTATCGAGGCGGGTGCAGTAAGGACGACCCCAATACTATTAACCACAGGTGCTGTGGTGATCGGCGCTTCTATCATCTTATTTGATCCTATTTTTCAAGGACTGGCCATTTCACTGGTTGCCGGAGCAATCGTATCTACGATGCTCACACTTATTGTAGTGCCGCTGATCTACTACATGACTGAACGAAAGAAATGGGAAAGAACAGCTTAATCAAAATAGAAAACCAATGGAATTATTAATCATAACAGCTGTGAGGTCTTTTACGGAGGACATAAAGCAGATCCTGAAGAGTTCAGGCGTGAAAGTCTATTCAACGCTAGATGTCACGGGATATAAAGACTTGTCGGACCTAACGATAGATGCGAATTGGTTTGGTTCAGATAGTGGAGAACACCTCTCCGTACTTTTCTATGCATTTATTGAAGAAAGGTACGTGACGGGTGTATTAAAAGAGATTGAGGCATTGAATGAAACTCAGGAGACCTACTCCTATGTACATGCCGCAGTGATAGATATTAAAAAACACGTTTAGAAATTATGAGAACACGAATAGTACACGCATTAGCAGGAACATTTGTCATAGTAAGTATTCTTCTTGCGATTTATGTAAACCAAAACTGGCTGTGGTTTACAGCATTTGTTGGAGCTAATCTATTACAGTCTTCATTTACTAGATGGTGCCTGATGTGCGATATTTTGGCAAAGCTTCAGGTAAAAGATTGAGTTGGGATATGGGTTGTCGGCGCATTGATACGATTTTTGCACTACGTTATTTCCTTCATTATGCATTTGGAAGAGGCGAAGTGGTTGAAACACTAGTTTTCTGATCTAGCGGAGCACATGAATCTCATCAAGTTATTCTTCGATCAAGAAGCTATGAAAATCACTTGGATCTGGTCAGCAGCTGGACTCTCTATGTTCTTGTTTGAACTATTGTTTAGACTGTCATACGATTTTCGATCAGACTTGATGCTAGCCGGTTCTTTCTATGTTGTTCCTCCCTTAATTTTTGGCTATCCTTTTTGCTTGGCTTCAAATTAGAATTGAAGCAATGAAGCCTCAGTTTTCATTTAGATCGACGCTGCTTTTGCGAGTAGGCCTGTACGTTGCAGGGATAGTACTTGCCTATCATATGGTTAGATTGGCTGCTACTCAAATGGGCCTGAATTATGCTATTGGTAGCTTTTTTGAACTTAGATTTCTCCTGATTTGGGGTTACTTCCTAGTTGTCTATCTGGTGGTCAAACATGTTTTTAGTCATTTTGATAGACAGATGATTTTATCTTGGCTTCTAGGGGAGCTACATCAGCCTTCTCAGGAAGATCGCATTTTTCTATTCATGGATTTGAATGATTCTACCCGCATTGCTGAGAAAATTGGATCTAGACAATACTTCTATTTTTTGAATGATTTTCATTCGCTCGTAGAGGAACACATCCGACCCTTTGGAGGTGAAATTTTCCAATATGTTGGAGATGAGGTGGTAATTTCTTGGAAATCCGAGAGTGCCCTCAATAACCGTCATGCCATTGAGTTCTTTTTTAAGATCTACGAGATGTTGGATCAACACGAAGAGTCCTTTCTTAACAAGTATGGATATCGACCATTCGTAAAAGGGGCAGTCCATTTAGGCGAGGTGACCAAGGGACAGATGGGCAGAATAAAGAAGGATTTTGCTTTTGTCGGTGACGTGCTAAATACCACAGCTAGAATGTATAAGCTTTGCAATAAAGATCAAGCACCGTTGGTTATATCAGAAAAATTGTTGAATAATCTAGGTCCTATTGAGGAATACCAAAAACAGTCCTTAGGCCATTTTCAGCTAGAAGGTAAGTCAGACCAAATCTATGTATATGCGCTAGCCAATAAGACCCACTAAATGATATGTGTAACAATTGTTACTAGATCATCTTTTGAATGAAGATACATTTGATGCATGTTTAGTTTATTCAAGAAAAAACCAAAGGGCTTTCAAGACATCACCGCGAATGAATTTGCAGAGCTGAAGAAGGCTAAAAACCATGTAGTCCTAGATGTTAGGTCGCCTGGGGAACTGGCAGAAGGGGCTATTCCTGGCTATAAGATGATCAATTTTTTTGATTTTAGTTTCAAGAGTAAGATCTCCCAACTGGATAAGTCAAAGACCTATTTGGTTTACTGCAAGAGTGGAAACAGAAGCACCAGAGCATGCAAAACGATGGCTAAGATGGGCTTTGAAAACCTTTATAACTTAAAGGGAGGAATAGGCGCTTGGAATGCGAGGTAGCGTGCTTGATACACACTTCAACGTGTTGATATTCTGAAATTTGAAGCCATCCCGAGCTAATCTACCTCTCACACATTTTGAGCTTTTCTGAATTTTGAAGGATTAGCTCTATTCCCCTTTTTAAAAGCTGCTTTATAGATCTTTGGTTGCCAACCATTATATTGATTTTCGAGCATTCTCTCCATACTAGATCCCACCAGAGCTAATTCATTTAGCTGTAAAGAACTTCCAAACATCGGTTACATCGGTTGATGAATGATGACAATGCAATCTTTTTCGTCAAATTGATCAAGAAGACGCTGCTAAGACGTACTGATGTGCAAGAAACTACTTGCTAGTTGCTGATTTCACTCACTTTTAACCTCAAATCAGATTTTGCTTATGCACTTATTCTGATTGAAGTTTTACATCAAAAATCAATTCTACAACTAGAAACTAATGCCAATGAAAAAAGCAAGGAACCTCTCTTTCCTGATCTGTTCACTTTGCCTATTGTGGAGCTGTGAATCCGAAGATGTGGTGGAACAGCCCATTGACACTGTCAAGCCACTCCCTGTACTAAATTCACCAAAGGAGATTTCAATTATTGATTTTGGTAATGAAGGCGATGGTCGAGATATATTTATCACCTTTAAAAGGAATGGAAGTGCAAATGATATCTTGGGGTACCATTTAATCCTTTCAAAAATTGATATCGATCTAGATTTTGCAGAAGCATCTACATTACCTGATGATCGAAGATATGCCATTGAAAAAGGCGGTAGCTCTATTACTCACCAAGTGATAAGTAATTTCAAGGATTCGGATGGAGATACCATTCGGAACGATCAGTCATACAAAGCGTACATCCTAACGCTATCTAATACGGAAGAAAAGGAGAGCAGTTTGTCTTCAGGATCTCAACTTACGTTAAGAGATAAACCTTACTATGAAGTCAAAACCCTAGGGTCATACCCTGCATTGGAGGCTCTTTCCTACCAAGATGGTATTATTATGGCACCTGCAGTGGGGAATAGGTTGTTGAGAATTGAGGTGGAGACGGCAGATTATACCATCTTCGATACAAACCAGAACTGGCCTTTGGGTGGTGGTTTTGATCCGCATGATGGCTCATACTATGCCTCTTATTATGGAGGGGGATATGTGACCAAGTATAAATCTGATGGCACAAGTTTGCTATTTGCCAGTGGGATTAACGGGCCTATCGGGATTGCAGTGCATAGCAATAGGGATGTGTATATTACCAATTTCAATGAAAACAGCATATCCAAAGTGACGCCAAATGGGAATAGATCAATCTTTGTGAATAACAACTCAGGGTTGATCAACGGTCCTGATGGCTTGGTAATAGTGGAGGGAGAGCTATATGCGATCAATTTCTATGACGGCAAGATTCTGAGAATTAGCAGTTCCGGCGAACCTTCACTGCTGGCTACATTACCGGGTAATGGCAATGGATATATAGCTTATAGAGAAGGTTATTTCTACGCCCCTAGTTACAACTCAAATAGGATCTATCAGATAGACATGAGTGGAAAGTATGAAATCATTGCTGGGAATGGAACTGAGTCAAGTGTAGATGGTCCTGGTGCGTTAGCTAGTTTCACCAACCCAAATGGTATTGCCATAGCTGGAGACACCATATTCGTAGGAGATGAGACGAAACTAAGAATGGTCATCAAGCACAATTAAGATTATTATTCTATGATGATGGGGAAGTCCATTCGTCAGGATGGACTCTCTTATGTTTTGATAAATTTTGTTTATCAGCTAGTGATGTTTGAAGTAACTCGCATCCAATTGATCGAGCGCTCCCTTATCAGAAAACCCAGACTTATTGGTCAATAAATACGTTGCAATTCCTTTGTTGGGATACACTCTAAGTTCTACATAAAAACCACCGCCACCACCTGGATGATGAGCGTATTTTTCCCCATTTAGTGATCCTGTAAACCAACCAAGGGAATGTCCGGAAGGCTCTAGATCGTTGGTCCTTTGCTCCTTAAACATCTGTTGTTTCATGTCTTCAGAAAGTATGGCATTGTTCTGTTTTAGTAACTCTTGAAGAAAAACATTCAGTCCATTGGCACTAGCTAGCAATCCTCCGTGAGCTGAACCATTGAGATTTAGTTTTTTGAATGGGATGAGGCCGTCAGTCTTTTCTTCAGTGTATTTGTTTTTGTCCAGTAGAAATCCCAAAATAAACCCTTGAATTCCACTGGGATGGTACCCTGTCACTACATTTTGTTTTTTCCAACTAAAACCAATCTCCGGGTTATTTAAAACGTAGGTGTTTATGTACTCATGATAGGAGAGTCCAGTGACGGTTGAGATAATTTCGCCCAGAACGATGAAATTGATGTTCGAATAGGATGATTTTGACCCTACTTCAAATTTGATTTTTGCTTTTTGAGTAAGGATTTCGTCGTTGAAGTCCTGAAAATCAAATCCTTCATCCTCCTCTGCAAGGTGAATCCACTTGGTAGGTAGCGGGTTATTTATGCCAGACTGATGCGTCAAGAGGTGCCGAATCGTTATCTCTTCGAGGAATTCATATTGTGGAAGGTATTCAATGGCAAGATCATCAAGTTTGAGGTCTTCATTTTCTACTAATTGCATAATTGCAATGGCGGTAAAGGTCTTGGTAATACTATATAAGGCAAACTGTGAATGGTCATCTATGGGTCGATCGCTAGTGACACTTAGGTTCCCTTTTTTTGAATGATAAAGAAGACCTTCAGGAGAGACAACTCCATAATAGAATGCAGGAGCATCCAGTTCTTCAATTGCATTAGGTGGAGTTTTACATGAAGTAGATATAGTGATCATGATAAGGACAATTATGGAAGTTTTCATTTCTTTTTTTCTTCAAAAGAAAGCTTGTGATTGTCCGATTCCATTAACAATTGATAAAATGGGGTAGCAATCAATTAACTTGATGATGAAATGCTAGAACTGTCCGATATTATCCAATCAATTTATCCTCTCGGTAGTAGATCAACGAAGGATGTGCTATCCATTACTACTGAGAAACAGATAGCTTCAAAGGAACGCTTTATTGAGAAAGGAAAGCGAAATCAAAGTGAGTACTTCCTAATGGATGGTATTTGTAGAAGTTTCTTACTAAGTCCTGAAGGTGAGGAGATTACACTCTCTTTCTTCAATGCTGGTTCAGTTCTCTCTCCCTATGTCACCAGAACACAAAATGATCGGTCATTACTCAATTTTGAAGCGTTAACTGATATTACCATCGCTGAAATGAATGCAGGTGAATTTTTAGAGCTGATGGTCAAGGATGTAGAAACCAGGGAGTTTGGGAATATGGTATTGAGGATGGAATTGCAAAAAAAAGCAATGAAAGAAATCTATATGGCCTCACTAACTGCTCGCGAGCGTCTGCAGAGGTTTAGAGAGGAATATCCGGGTTTTGAAAATATGATCCCACATCCCATCATTGCCACCTACCTGGGTATCACCAATGTGTCATTGAGCAGACTTAGAAAAGAGAGGTTTTGACAGGTTCGTCAATCAAAGCAATGCCCTCTTGAAAGTATCTAAAATCACCTCAACCATATAATCAACGTCTACATTGGTTCTTTCAGGATTCCCATAATAGACTCTTAAGTATGTGCGACCTTTGAGTTTGGTGCCTGTTATAAAGATCTTTCCATCCTGTTCGATCGTCCTCACAGCTCCTACATTAATTTCCTCATTCTGCTCCTCGCTCCATTTCTCGTTTTCATACCTGAAGCAGAGTATTGACAAAGGGTGAGTTGCTTCTACTCTGATATGAGGATTTGATGACAATGATTCTGCTAGGTATTCAATGAGTTCAATGTCTTTTTCAATAAATCCAGAAAGGCTCTTAGATCCATAATACTTCAGGGTAAACCAGATCTTCAGTGCTCTAAACTCCTTAGATAGTTCGATCGTGTGACTGGAAGATTCCCACTTAAAGTTTTCGGCACTATCTGTAAGGTAGTCTGGTGTAAAGTTTATCGCATTGGGAATTTTGTTTAGCAAGACGCAACTAGCTTCGAATGGGACATACATCCACTTATGCGGATTCACTGATATGGAATCAGCCTTATCCGTCCCATTGTAGTACGGGGCTAGTTTGCTGAGTCTCTTTGCTGGCAATCCGTAGGCTCCATCCACATGATACCATATGTTGTTTTTCTGGGCGATATCATGCAATTGGCCCAACGGATCTATACTACCAGTATTGGTGGTTCCTGCATTCCCGACCAGCATTAATGGTACGATTCCATTGCTTTTATCCTCTTCTATTGCCTTCTGTAGTAGTGTTAGATCCATTTGATAGACCTCATCAGAAGGGATGTATTTAATACTTTTCCTGCCTAATCCTAAAAAAACTGTCGCTCTTTCAAAACTCGAATGCGTCTGATCGGAGCAATAGATAGACACATGGGGTAGGTCCCTTATTCCGTTTTGCTCACGTTCAGGAAACCGGTTGGTTAAGGCAAAATGAACGGCAAGGAAATTGGACATGGAGCCGCTATTGGTTAGTACCCCTTTCGATTGTGGTACATCGCAGAAATCAGCAATCCATTTGATGACTAGCTGCTCCAGCTCGGAAGTAATAGGGGAGCTATTCCATTTGAGTCCGTTTTGATTGTAGAACCCTTTGATAAACTCTGCTATGGCAGCAATCTTATTTCCACTGCCAGTAATGTACGCACCGTAGTTGGGTTTTGTGTTTTGATTGATGAATGGAAAGATCTCCTCCTCAAAATCCTGCAGAATAGCCTTGAACTCTTGCGGATGGGAGGGCAAAGACTTATCAATGACTTCTTTGATTTTTTTTGGATTTACTCCCTGTGTATTTGCATCTTCACGAGCATCCTGTCTTTCTAGCATCTGCCAGGTTTCATCTAGGTAAGTCTTTAGCATTTTTCTAATTCTAAAAATTCCCACTAGTATACATCATTCAAGTTTGGGATGGTTCAAGTTGACCAGACTTTGATGAATTCGTCCTACTGTCATCAATATGGATTTACCTCTTCACTTGGATCCGATATTTAGTAAAAAGAGGAATTTGTCTGCTCAGACAATCCAAATTACACTTCCGACATCATGAAGATCTCAACAATCACCTATGTAGTTTTGAAAACTGCATTCAAATAAAATCTACCTATGAGATTTAGAAGACCCATTGGCTACATCAATCTTATTCAGTGCTTTCTGTTGCTGTTGACACCAAACTTTACTTTAACAGCTCAGTCATTTGAAATGACCATGGAAAACAGAATAGCCTTATTAGACTATGATAGATCCATTGGTTTTGGAATTGAGGAGGTTGAAGTTAGAGATACCGCCAATGTGATTATCAGAGATATCAGGTTTGTTGGAATGCCTGGAGAAGAAATGGTGGAAGCCTACATTGTCGAGCCAGAGGGTGAGGGAACATATGCTGGTGTTCTTTGGGGGCATTGGCTAGGTCATCACACCTCAGATCGTGAACAATATCTTTCAGAGGCAGTGGCGCTTGCTTCGAAAGGGGCGGTTTCTGTTTTGATAAATGCCATGTGGTCTGAACCTAAATGGTATCAAAGCAGAATTTTGGAAGAAGATTACCAAAATTCGATCAAGCAGGTAATTGAATTTCAGCGAGCAATGGATCTACTCATTTCTTTAGAAAATATTGATTCCTCACGAGTGGCTTTTGTCGGACATGACTACTCAGGCATGTATGGTACAATTGCTGAAGGAGCAAACCCTCGCGCAAAGACTTACGTCTTTATCGCCGTAACGTCCAGTCTGTTTGATTGGGCTTTTTTGGTGAAGCAACCCAGCTCTAAGTACGATTACATTGGGCAGAATGCCGTTTTTGAACTAACGGATTTTGGAGGCCGATTAGCGGGTAGTGTACTTTGTCAGTTTGCAAACAATGACCCTTTTATATCCAAGACCGATGGAAATGTATTTTTCAATGCACTTTCGTCAAAACGTAAAGAGAAAAAGCGATATAATGCAGATCATTTTATGGGTACAGCGGATATCAGGTTGGATCGTACGAACTGGTTGATTGAAGAGTTAAGCTTGAAGCGCTAATCGATAGAAAAACGTAAAAATTTGAAATAAATAGAAGATATATGGAAGTGGAATCAGTTTCTGAAGTTGCAGAAAGTAGCATTCTTCTTTTTTATGGTTGGTGGCAAATAGCAGTTTGTTTCTTCGCTTTTTTTGGATTGATGTCCATCTGGTATCACTTAGGCAGAAAGCAAAAGGAGTTCGGTCAGGTGTGGCTTGCCATTTCCATACTTGTATGGGGTTTTTCTGGGATTATTGAGGTCGTATTTTCCTCGGTAGACGTTCCAAATAAGGGAATCTACTTGAATGGTATACGAAGTATCTTCTCTTTATTGAACAGTCTGTTTATTCTACTGGCTTTGCCATGGTTTAGATACCTCCCTCCTTTATTGAAGCCTTTGATTCAATCCGGTTATTGGAGGCTGCTGGTTACTCTGCCGTTTATATTTTCACTATTACCCACCATCAATAGGATGCTCACAGCTAACGAAGATTCATTTATTAATGAGTTGGATGTGTACTATTCCGTATTCACGCTGGTATTTCTTGGTTATGTTCTCTGGGAGTCCTTCGAGCGGCGAAAATTAAAGATGCTGGCTTTGCTATCTGCCGTATGTATTCTAACAACTCTGGCAGCACAGGGCTTTAAACTGTTTGGATCCGATATCGATCAAACATTGTTTTCTGCCATCTTCAAGACTTGTTTAATCATGCTCTTTTTTGCCTTGGCTTTGAGCTGGGTAAGAGAACTTTCGATAAAGGTGATTTCAGACTCAGCAAAGCTGTCGCTATCCTTGAAGCGAGCAAAAACGCCTGGTGGAAAATTTCAACATGAGGTGATGCTAAGTGGTGTGGCTGGAAACAGTTCTTTTATTTTAACGCAAGCTCTTTTCAATTTGCTATGCAAGTTTGCTACTCAAAAGATGCTAGGGGAGGGGTGGC
>JABSPG010000020.1:0-2893 GCA_013214445.1 Ekhidna sp.
CTGTGGGTCGTCCTGGATTTGCGCAACGGTTGAAGGTGAGACCGCATAAAACTAGTAGTAAGATGTAGTGCTGGAGATTCTTCATTTTTGTAATGTGTAGATCAGGCTTGAGTATTCTCCAGTGGTCTTAGCAGATTGGTTTGATTTGAATCCATTCAATAGTGCTTTTGTTGTGGAACCAGTGCCCTTGTATTTTTCGCTGAGCAGTGAGACGTAGTAAGAGTCGAACTTCATTGGTTTGGTATCAACAACTTTCATGCGAAGATTTTTAGCTAGTTTCTTCATGGACTGCCTATCAAAATGGAAGAGGTGTCGTGGTACGTCGTATGCAGCCCAGTGGCTGTTATAGATTTCAGCGTCTAGTGATTTGTGATTAGGTACGGCAATTACAAGAGTCCCTCCTGGTTGAAGTAATTTTCTTAATGTTTTTAACGTTTCCATGAGCTTAGGAACATGTTCGATTACATGCCAAGCAGTAATGATGTTGAACTTGCCCGCCAAGGCTTCTAGATTATCTGTTACTGTGCCTTGATTTTTGCTATTTGCTATTGTTCTTGCCATGGGGTCAGGTTCGTAACCTCTTGCCTTCCAACCTCGTTCCGACGCTTCTCTTAGAAAATGACCTGTGCCGCATCCAAAGTCTAGCAGTGTGCTAGGGCTTCCTGCAATGTCGCGAATTAGTTTTTCCTTGTTGCGTAAAGTGTGGGACCTCACCAACTTGTAAATGAAATTGATTAGGTTGTTTGCTTTGTCTGTATGGGAAATATATTGATTGCTTTTATAGTAGTGCGGTAGCCTCTCTTCTGTTGGCCTTGGATTGGTCAGATGAAAATCGCAGCTATTGCATTTGACTATGGCGAAACTTTCATTGGAAACTGTGTGGTCCTCACATATTAGTAAATTGGTGAACTCTTTATGACCACAAATTGGGCATTGTTCTATGCGTTGGTACATTATCTTCCTAGATAAACCATTAGAACTGAAACATCGGATGGAGAGACACCACTAATTCTTGATGCTTGTCCAAGGGTTTCTGGCTTGACTTTTAACAATTTCTCTTTTGCTTCTGCCGAAAGAGATGGTAGTTGGTGGTAGTCAAATGTTTTCTTGATCTTGAGGTTTTCAAGATTGTTCATCTTTTCAGAGTTCTGTTGTTCTCTTTCTATGTAAGTATGGTATTTGACTTGTATCTCAGCTTGTTCGATGACCTCTGGTTCGTAAGTGGAGAGTTTGTGTTCAATGTCCTTTGAAAAGATTTTGAAGTCGTAAATAGATAACTCTGGTCTTTTTAAGATGGTGGCCAGGGAAGACCGATCCTTGATTGGTGCGGAAGATAATGAGGCAAGTGTTTCTTTGACTTCCTGTGGTTTAAACTGGGTCTGATTGAGTTCGTTGGTCAGTGACGCTGTGGCCCTAATCTTTTGCTGAACTTGGTTTAGTCGTTCTTGTGATGCCAATCCGATTTTGTGGCTTAATTCTGTTAATCTGATATCGGCATTATCCTGCCTAAGTAGTAACCTATACTCTGCTCTCGAAGTGAACATCCTGTAGGGTTCGTCCGTTCCTTTATTTATTAAGTCATCTATTAGGACGCCTATATATGCCTCGTTTCTCCTTAGGATTAGTGGCCGTTCCTCCTTAATCTTAAGGTGGGCATTGATACCAGCCATTAAGCCTTGGCATGCAGCTTCCTCGTAACCTGTTGTGCCATTGATTTGTCCGGCAAAGTACAGGTTTTCTATGAGGTGAGTTTCTAGGGTGTTGGTCAACTGGGTTGGTGGGAAGAAGTCGTACTCTATGGCGTAACCTGGCCGAAACATCTTCACTTGTTGAAAGCCTGGTATTTTTCGAATTGCTTTGAACTGTACATCTTCAGGTAGTGAAGTTGAAAATCCATTCACGTAGATTTCAATGGTGTTCCATCCCTCTGGCTCTACAAAGATTTGGTGTCTGGTTCGATCTGCAAATCGATTGATTTTGTCTTCTATAGACGGACAGTATCTTGGGCCGAGTCCTTGAATCCTTCCATTGAACATCGGGGACTTTTCAAATCCGGTTTGGAGTATGTCGTGTACCTCCGGATTTGTGTATGTGATGTGGCAGCTTCGCTGTTGGCTTAGTGGTCTGGATGATTGTAGATATGAAAATTTTCCTGGGATTTCATCGCCCTCCTGCTCTTCCATGCGGGTGTAATCGAGTGACCTGCCATCGACGCGTGGGGGTGTTCCTGTTTTCATCCGGCCGGATTCAAAACCTAGTTGTACTAACTGTTCAGTTATTCCAGTTGCGGAACGTTCTCCAGAGCGTCCTCCTCCAAATTGTTTTTCCCCTATATGGATTAGGCCGTTTAGGAAAGTACCATTTGTTAGAATAACAGCTTTCGCCATTATTTCTAAACCGATGCTAGTTCGGACGCCTTTGATTCTTCCATCCTTGACTATTAGTCCGGAAACCATCTCCTGCCAGAAATCTAAGTTGTGTATTGATTCAAGAGCTAATCTCCACTCTTCAGCGAATCGCAATCTGTCAGATTGAGCCCTTGGACTCCACATTGCTGGTCCTTTGGAGCGGTTGAGCATACGGAACTGTATCATGGACTTGTCGGTGGCAATCCCTGAGTATCCACCCAATGCATCTATCTCTCGAATAATTTGTCCTTTGGCTATCCCACCCATGGCTGGGTTGCAGGACATGTGCGCTATAGTGTTCATGTTCATGGTAACAAGGAGTACTCTTGAACCCATGTTTGCTGCTGCTGCTGCCGCTTCGCAACCTGCGTGCCCAGCCCCTACTACTATTATGTCGTATTCTTGAATCATATCTTTAATGTTTCACGTGGAACCTTGAGAGATTCTTATGCTTTATGTTTCACGTGGAACCTAGAATTTCAGCA
>JABSPG010000020.1:2903-19881 GCA_013214445.1 Ekhidna sp.
AGGCCTCTTCTTTTTCTCTCATGGCCTTTTCCTCTAGCTCAGTTTTATCATTGAAGCCAAGTAGATGGAGTATTCCATGGATCATCACTCTGTGCAGTTCTTGATTGAATGAAGTCTGTTCAGTGTTTGCGTTTTCAGTTACACGGTCTATGCTTATGAATATGTCTGTGTCTATTGTCTTGTCGTGTTCAGAGTTGTCGAACGTAATTATATCAGTGTAGTAGTCGTGGTTGAGGTGCTCCCGGTTCACCTGAAGAAGGTAATTGTCTGAGCAGAAAATGTAGGTAATCGATTCGATCCTATATGAATGTTGCTCGATAATCTTAGTAATCCAATCGGATGTTGAAGATGAATTTTGTAGTTCAAAGCTGATGTCTTCAGCGAAGAATTGAAAAGTCATTCTAGGATAAATAAAAGCTGAGTTCAGCTACTCTACCTTCGTTCTTGAATGAAACTTCATCACATAAATTCTTCATCAGAAAAATACCTCTTCCACCAGGCTTGCTGAGATTTTCTGGTAGAGTAGGATCTGGTAGGTCATTGTGATCAAAACCAGCCCCCTCATCTTGAATGATAAACTTGATTAATGAGTCCTCGAGAGATAGTTGAAGATGTACATTCTTTTGAACGTTTGATTGATTTCCATGGATAATGGCATTGTTGACAGATTCTGTTACAGCAATCATAATGTTGCCGTATATGTCATCATTGAGTTTGTACTGGTCTTTGGCATTGTCAATGAAGCTTTCTACGATCCTAATATTTTCAGGAAGAGATGGAATCTGTATTTGAATGTTGTCGATCATTCTTTTATATCTGAACTTAAGCGTCTAAAATAGTCGTTTACTTCTTTTTTATAAAATTGATTTAACTCAATCGGAATTGTTTTTAATAACTCAATCTCCTTTCGTTTCAATTCTAAATATTTTTCAAAACCAGGTGGAATCTCTCTGGAAATAGTTGATGGCTGTTGCCCCTCTCGTTCCTCATCCATTTCCTGATTTCTTTGAGCTTTTTCAGCTTCAAGCATTTTTGTAATGATCTGCTTCTGCCTGTTAATTAACTGTCGGGTGATCCTTTTGTTGACTAGATCTACCTCATTTTGCTCCATCATGTCAATGGCTCTTTTCAGTTCGTCACCACCTAGTCCACCTCCTGGCTTGCCATCTTGAGCTTCTTTAAGCATTTCCATTTGTCGCCTTATCAGTTCCTGTTGTGCTGCTAGGCGTGCAAGCTCTTCTGAGAGTTCACGGCCTGATTTGCCAGACCCTTGCAATTGGTTCATTTGTTCTCCCAGCTGGTTTTGCATTTCTTGTAGATCAGGCAGTCCTTGTGATTGTTGATCTTGCTGTTGGCTAGAATTACCCATCGCCTCAGACATAGCCATTTGCATCTGCTGCATGGTATCATCGAGCAATAGCGCGAGATTGTTAATTGAGGTCATTGCAAATTGTTGACTTGAAAGTGCCCTCCCCCTGTTGCGATCTTTAAGAAAATCGATTGATTCATCGATGTTATCATTGATGGAACCCACCTCCCGCGTGATGAAAGACGAAATTTGAACCACTTGCTCTGCGAGTGATAGCAGACTGTCTTGTATTACTTTGGCATCATCTTTTAGCTTAAGCTGATTTTGCGAGAGTTCCAGAAACCTGGGATCCGATTGATTCACCTCTCGCATTTCAAGCATAATTTCTTCTTGATTGAATGATAGTTTAATCAAGTTGTCAAGAATATCTCTCAATTGATCCAAATTAGCTTGCATCATCTCCATTTGCATGCCGCCTTGCATCTTGTTTAGCTTCTGGCTGAGATTCTTCATTTTCTGAGCCGCACTCTTTTGTTTTTGTTGGGATTTGGTCTTTTCGCTGCTTTCCTGCTTGTTTTGGTTTCCTCCAGACTGATTACTCTCGTTTTGTTCACTTTGTTGGTCTTGATCACTTTTGTCTTCTTCAGAGGTTTGGCCGCCATCTTTGGAAGACTCTGATCCGTCAGCATTCTCTTCTTTTTCTAGTTCTTCCTGAATTTCTCGGAGCTCCTTAGCTATTTGGCGTTCTTCTAGTTCAAAGTCTTCCATTGCTTCTGGCCTCTTCAATTCCTGATTTAGCTCTTGTACTTGATCCATCTTCTCTCTGAACTGATCAAATTCTTTATTGATCTCATTTTGAGACTCTAGGTCGGATGGGCTTTCAGAAAGCTGCTCTTGCTGCTTGCTTAACGTATCGAGTTTTTGTAGCGTGTTTTCTAACGCGCTCTCCATTTTCAATCTTTTGAAAAGTTCTACAGCTCTCTCTAGATCTCTTTCAAGGTTCTGCTCATTCTTTTTCAGTTCGCTTAATTCCTGACTTACCTCATCGGTACTCGAATTTTCTTTCAGGAGTTCCTTTAGTTTTTCATAAAGCTTTTGAGTTTCCTCGTCCAGTAGCTGATTGAGTAACTCTTGCATTTTCTGGTTCTTTTCCTGGAGTTGCTGACTTTGCTTTTGAAATCTGTTATTGGACTTCTGTAAGTCCTCATGTTGCTTTTGTAGGTCTTCAATCTCCTGGCTGAGCTTTTCTCTATCTTCAATGACATCATCAATTAGCTTCTTCTCCTGCCAATCAAGCTTTTGTTCGGACTTTAATCTTTCTTCGATCTCTTCTAGTCTTCTTGCAATGTCTTCGGCTTGTTCTGTTGTGTCATCAAGTTGGTCTTCAACTCCCTTCTCTTTGTCTGAAATGATGGAAGCAATCTCCTCTTCAGTTGGAATTTTGAGAATAAAGCTATGTGCTTTTGTTTCCTTGGCTCCATTGATTTGATCATTGTCCTTGACAGAAACATAAACTTCAACGTTGGTACCTGATTCAATATCAAGGCTATCCAAATTCCAGTTGGCAAAAAAGCTTTGGTTTTTTAAGTCCTTGTCAATTGCTAAAGGAATGGTAGTATATTTTTTTTGGTTTTCCTTTCTGTAATTGATTTGGAGTCCTTGAAAACCGTAATCATCTGCAATTGATCCAGCAATTGCAAGAAACTCGTAACCTATAGAATCAGGAAAATATTGCGCTTTAATTACAGGATATTCGTCTTTGACCACTTCAGCAAAGTAGGAGAGCTCGGATTTATTGCTGCTGTATCTGTTAAAAAGTTGGAACTCATAATTGGAGTCCTCTGTAAGCCTTTTTTGTAAGCCGAAAGTGTTTTCAGAAATTCTCGCAACCTTCTCTTTCTCCTTGTGTACGATCAGATGAGCACTATCGACAGCAATAGTGCCTAGTTCCCATATTACAGTAGACCCTTCCAATACGGTGATGTTTCCACTATTTTCTACTGTTCTGATTGCACCGCCGGTATAGCTTGGTTCTTCTATTCTAATAAGCATAGAAACAAGATCTGGACGATTGTTTACGTCTATTACATAAGTCTTGGATTTGAACCCTGCTGCTTCAAACTGAATTGTTTTGCTGCTCTGAATATTTGAAATAGTATACTGGAATGTATCGTAGTTGAGAGCTACTGGTGTAGACCTCCCATCAACTAACGAATTGACATTTTCTGGTAACTGGTCGCCTTCAATTTTTACATTGAGGGTGAAATCCTCACCTCTAAAACCTTTCAGGTTTTCATTTAAGACAATGAACGAAAATGGCGCAGTTGGCGTGAATTCTTTCTTAAAATTTACAATACGACCCGAGCTTTCTGAGATAATTGAGGGATTGATAAAAGAGACTAAACTGAATATGAGGAGTGTAGCCAGCAGACCAGCACCGTATTTTTTTACTGGTTTGAAATCTACCGCCTGAATAAATCTAATTCTATGAAAGTCGTTGGACTTTTTGCTGATAGCAGCGTTTAATAACTCACTTCTTTCTAGAAGACTCAATTGTAATGTATTCAGTAGCTTGTCTTCAATTTCAGGGAAGTACTTGGCAATTTCTTCGGCAGCCTCGTTATCGGTGAGTCCATTGGAAATATTTAACAGTCTTAGAGTAGGCTGTATGATGAAATGATAAGCAGATATCGCAATTAGCCCTATAAATCCGAAAAGGAATACTGCTCTCAGAACACTATTAAGCCAAAGTTGGCTTTCTATACTGGTGAGTAGTAGAAACACCAATGCATTCAGAATCAGGAAAAGGATGCTGCCCAAGATTATTTGCCTGGTGTAGTACCTCTTCTTAAATGCGTCAATTTTCTCTCTTATCTCTTCTAACCCACTCATCATTATGGTGTAACGGTCAATACTAATCAAAGGTGCATCTTACCACCCAATTTCTTCTCTGAAATACTGCAAAATCTGAATTTTAAGCAATTTCTCTTGTTCCAGTAGATCAAATCGTGGAAGCTTTTTAATTAGTTTCCAATGAGGCCATCCTTCGTTATCATGTCCTTGTAGCTCATAGTAACCAGCTAGGGAAAGCACTTTACAAATCGCTATGTGTAGAATATCTTGTTTTTCTTCCTTGGAAAAAGATTTTGCACCAGTGCCAAGTTCTTGAATACCAACAAGAAAGAGAACAGCATTTAGGTCTGCGGGACGTTTGCCAGTTACTTCTTTGAGTTTATACAGAAGCTGAACCCATTCCTTCTGAAGTTCAAGATCTTTTTTAAAAACCATTATTTATGACTATTTTAAAAATGTGCTTAGAGAGTTTCTTTCATTAATGTTTCCTCAGAACTGCATAAACTGCCAGCAGTCACTGAATGCCGAAGAAAACTTCCTTTGTACACTATGTAAAATTGATCTACCGTTGACCGATGATTTACAAAATCCAAACAATGATTTGTTTAGAAAATTCTCCTTTGAGCCAAAGATAAAGTCTGCTTCTTCTTATCTCTACTTTATCAATGGAGGTATTGCTCAGAAACTGTTGTATTCATTAAAATACTCAGGTAAGAAGGAAATTGGAACTATGATGGGAAACTGGTTAGCAAGTGCTTTCGATAAAAATCTGAATGTAGACTTTGTTGTCCCAGTTCCACTTCATAAATCTAAGCTTAGAACCAGAACCTACAATCAGAGTGAGGTCATTGCAAAAAGCTTTGTCTCAGATCTATCATCAATGGAACTGAGAACAGACTTGGTAAAAAGAACGGTTGCCACAAGAACACAGACAAAGAAAAGCAAAGTGCAGAGATGGAGAAATATGCAAAATGTATACAGTGAAGTACAGCATGACCTGTCAGGAAAATCCATTCTGATTGTGGACGATGTAATTACAACTGGTGCGACAGTCGGTATGCTTTGCGAGAGATTAATCGAATCAGGGTGTAGCGATCTACATATCTTGTCTGTAGCGAGGGGGAAATAAAAAGGCTACCCGTTTCTGAGTAGCCTTTTGAAAAATCTGTGAGAATTATCTTTAGAAATTGGATCCAGCCCGAATCATTGCGCATCTAAATCCAAGAGTCGATGTAGCAGAATCTTCAAATAGGAACCTTCTTGTTCCTGGAGACATCCAGTATGCTACGTCAGCCCATGACCCGCCTTTGTACACTCTTACTCTCCTTCTTGGAGGATTATCAGCGTTAAATGATTTCTGTAATCCTGAAGTCTTTACCCACTGCTCTTCTGTGTATGCTCCTTCATTTCCAATGAATGTATAGGATGCGTCATAGTCGTCTTCAGAATCTAATGTGGCATCTCTACGTGCAGGGTTTAGATCATCCATGTCTTGAAAAGATAGCGGTCGGTAAACGTCCTGCACCCATTCGTTTACATTTCCAGCCATATTATATAGCCCAAAGTCGTTTGGTGGATAATCATAAATATATGTAGTGATCATTGCACCATCATTAAGCTTACCGGCAATACCAGCATAGTCACCATTTCCTCTCTTAAAGTTTGCTAGGAAGTAACCCATGCTTTTTCCATAAGGGTTTCTTAATGCGTGTCCATCCCAAGGGTATAAACGCTTATGAGTCTGATTTTCATCTAGCCATTGCGTACCGATGAGTGCTTGAGCTGCATATTCCCATTCTGCTTCCGTCGGTAACCTATACCCTGGCAACACAACTCCAGAGCTCAAACCTGGAACGCTTCCAGAGGAAGCAGCTAAATCTCCTCCTTCTGCGCCAGCAAATGCATCGTCATCACCTGAAGCAATTGGGTCAAGATAACCAGCGTCCTCTGCCAGTTTCAGGTTAACAACAGTGGTTCTCCACTTACAATAATTGACAGCTTGCCTCCAATTTACACCTACAACCGGGAAATACCTGAATCCAGGATATCTATAATAGCTATTTACATAAGGATCGTTATATGCTAAATCCTTCGCCCAAACAGTCGTATCTGGAAGATTATTTCTCCAGTAGTATTCATCAGAATCTTGTTTAATGTAATACTCGTATTCCAGCCAATGGATGTTAGCTACTTCAGTTTCATCCATAAAGAATGATGCAACGGTCACTGATCTCTCAATGTTATCATGCAGATTCAGTACATCTTCCTCGAATGAACCAAGAACTGTTCTGCCTCCTTCAATAAATATAAGATTTGGACCGGCTGGCTGTCCTAGAAATTCATTTACCTGAAATCCCCCTTCTTCATTGAATTCTAAGCCTGTTGCAGAACTGGCATATCCAGGATTTTCTGCAGAGGGAGCACCCCCGCCCCCGCCAAATAGGTTACAAGCACCTAAAAAAGTCGCAGCAAGGATTGAATAACCAATGTCTCTCACTGCTCTCGCATAATTTTTCATAACACCGTTTGAATTTGTCTTGAAACGTTTCAACGTACTAATAAACACAAATATTTCAAAAAACCCATCGTAAGTATCTGGATTTTAGATTAAACCTATACATCTAATGTTGATCACCCTATTTTTATTGCCTACAATCAGCAAAAATGTTATGCTACGAGCGTTGGAGAATGCATTTGAGATATCACTATTGCAGCATTTTCGATGGAACCAACATTTTCTACGGAGATCAAAAGCTTGTTTTTAACCTCCTTCATTTTGCTATCATGAGGGTTGGATTTGATGAATCCTAGCACATTGCCAAATCGCGCAGATTGAAAGTACTCCTGCGGTTTCTTATCAGAAATGTAACATCTCATTTTATTACCCTTAATGGTCACCTTTTCAAAACCAATTTCTATTGCTTTCCATCTAAGTCTGACCGTCTCTGTAAGGTTTTTGACTCCATTAGGCATAGGCCCAAACCGGTCGATGATCATCTTTATAAAGTCACTTAGTTCCTGTTCGGACTTTAGGTCATCCAGCTGCGTGTATAGTCCCAGTCTTTCTGAGATATTGCTCACGTAAGTTTCGGGAATCAGCGCTTCAAAATCCGTTTCTATGTTACAGTCATCGACCATCTTATCTAGCACTTCCTTATTCTTCAGCAGATCATTTTCAAATAACTCCTTGTATTCGCCTTCTTTTAGTTCTTGCACTGCTTCATCCAGGATTTTGTGGTACATATCAAATCCTATATCGTTTATGAATCCACTTTGCTCTGCTCCCAATAGGTCTCCGGCTCCACGGATGTCTAGATCTCGCATTGCCACTTTGAAACCATCTCCCAATTCGGAAAACTCTTCTAGTGTATTAAGTCTTTTTCTTGCATCACTTGTAAGTGCAGACACAGGAGGTGTCAGCATGAAGCAGTAGGCCTTTGTATTCGATCTTCCTACCCTTCCTCTCATCTGATGTAAATCAGACAGACCAAACATATGTGCATTATTAATAATGATTGTGTTGGCGTTTGGAATGTCCAGCCCGCTTTCAATAATATTGGTAGAAACTAGTACATCATAGTCGCCTTCGATAAACTTTAGCATTACTTTTTCCAGCTGCGGGCCCTCCATTTGCCCGTGGGCTATCCCAATTCGAGCATCAGGAACTAACTTAAAGATTAGATTTCCTACCTTTTCTATATCACTGACTCGATTGTGCACCATAAATACTTGTCCACCTCGCCTGAGTTCATGACTTACAGCATCCCGAATGCTTTCTTCATTAAATTCGTGTAATTCCGTTGTTACCGGCCTTCTGTTTGGAGGTGGAGTAGAGATAATGGAAAGGTCCCTTGCACCCATCAATGAAAAATGAAGTGTCCTGGGTATTGGAGTAGCAGTGAGGGTAAGCGCATCTACATTTACGCGCATCTCCTTTAGTCTTTCTTTGACTTTTACACCGAATTTCTGCTCCTCGTCAATGATCATCAATCCAAGGTCTTTAAATTCAATATCCTTGTTAACGATTCGATGTGTGCCTATTAGAATATCGATTTTCCCTTCTTTTACCCTTTTCTTGATTTCTGTAATTTCCTTGGTTGTCTTGAATCGGTTGATATACTCGACAGTTACAGGTATATTTTCAAGTCTCGATTCGAAGGTTCGATGATGCTGCATGGCGAGAATCGTGGTTGGTACCAAAACGGCAGCCTGTTTCCCTGAATTCACTGCCTTAAATGCAGCGCGAACAGCAATCTCAGTTTTTCCGAATCCTACATCTCCACAAACCAGTCTATCCATGGGATGTTCTTGTTCCATGTCTGCTTTTACGTCAGAAGTGGCCATCGATTGATCAGGAGTATCCTGATACATAAAAGAAGACTCTAGTTCTGCCTGCAGATAGTCATCTGGCGGAAAAGAATACCCTTTTGCCGCTTTCCTTTTGGCATATAGTTCAATAAGGTCTTTCGCAATGTCCTTGACCTTACGCTTTACCTTTTTCTTTTTGTTCTCCCAGTCTGGCGAACCTAGTTTATTGATGGAAGGTGGTTCACCTTCTTTACCTGAATATTTTGAGATTTTGTGAAGTGAATGTAAACTCACATACAGTAAATCATCGTCCCGGTATACCAACCGTAGGGCTTCCTGATTATTTCCGCCAACGTCTACTGTGTCCAACCCAGCAAATCTGCCTACCCCATGATCTATATGCGTGACAAAATCACCTGGTTGCAAGGTTTTTAATTCCTTCAGTGTAAGCGCCTTGCTTTTGGTGAATTTTTCTTTGCCCTTGTAGCGATGAAATCGATCAAAGATCTGATGATCTGTATAGACGGCTATTTCTTCGTGATCGTCAATGAATCCCTCTCTCAAGGAGGCAGTAACACCTTCGAAGCTCAATTGATGATCAATCTCTTCAAAAATAGTCTCTAGCCTTTCTATCTGTTTGAACGACTCTGCTGCAATCAGTTTACGGTAGTTATTTTGTTGCAACTCTCTCAAATTGTCTGCAAGCAATGCAAAGTTCTTGTGAAAGGAAGGTTGAGGCCTTGTTGCCAACGTTAGTTCTTCCTCTGGCTCCAGATAGAATCGTTTCCCAAATTCAATTTTAGTGAACTTCTTAATGGAGTTGTTAAAAGACTCTTGCGTTTCAAAAAGTTGATCTGGAGAGGTGATCAAAGACGAATCACCACTCATTTCTTTTATAACCTGAAACTGCTCTTCCACTTTGTGGAAAGACTTATCAATGATGTCAAGCGACTGTTGGAAATCCTTTACCCAAACGGTGGTGTCTTCAGGAATATATGCTAAAAAGGATTGCCGTTCTTCACTCACCAATTTTGTTTGCACATTGGGAATAAGTGAAATATGATCAAGCTCTTTTGTTGAAAGCTGGCTTTCTGGATCGAATTCTCTAATGGTTTCAATTTCGTCCCCAAAGAGTTCTAAACGATATGGGTTTTCATGAGCATAGGAAAAGACGTCAATGATGCCGCCACGTACTGAAAACTGCCCAGGCTCATAGACAAAGTCTGTCTTCTCAAAATCATAGGTGACCAGCAGGTCAGATAAGAACTCAACATCAAGTTGTTCGCCAGGTTTGGCAGTGAATGTGTTGGAGACAAGTGAACGCTTGTTGATAACTTTCTCTGATAGTGCTTCAGGGTAGGTTATGATCAATAGACTCTTCTGATCGTTAAGTTCATTTAAGACTTCTGCCCTCTGCAGAATATTGGCATTTTCGATCTCTTCGTATTGATACGGCTTTTTGTAAGACGAGGGGAATGACACAAACTCATCACTGACGAAGTTTGATAAATCGTTTTGAAAATAGCTGGCTTCCTCAAAATCGTGCAATACAATTAGATGAATACCACCAATTTGCTTGAATAGAGAGGCGACTAGTAGTGCATCGAAACTTCCTGAGATCCCCTTTAACCTAAGTGTTTTCTTTTTGGCGATAGCTTCAGAGATTGCCTGCACATGCGCACTCTGTTGATATTTTTCTAGTAGCTCCGTATTCTTCAAGACCGATCAGTAAAAATTAGTTGGCAAAAGTAACCCTTATACTACATGCCACTTTCTGAATTGTTTATAATGAGATAATACAATATACTGTTGGTAGAGAATAATACATCATTCGTCTAAATAATGAATTATTTCAAGAATGAATTGCAACATTTCATGCTAAAGCAGGGTTGTAGTATCAAGTAATGACAATAAACCAGCTATTAAGCGTTTATTGAAAGACATTCTTTTAGGTTAGGTTGGTGATTAGGCGTGTTCCTTTCTTGGACACGCCTTTTCTTTTTGTTATCGTCTTTGTTCAGAATTGTAAAGAGGAACAGATAGCCAAATTTGTTACTCAGAAAGACCAATAACTAAAGCAGTGTCAGCCGTAGCTTATCAGCTGCATGTTCTAGATCAACTAATGCTTCAATAGCTAACACACTATCTAGTGGCACCTTTAATATTTGTGCTGCATAGTTTACTTGCTCCCTTTCATCTTGTGCATAGTCGCCATCTGCGCTAGACATTCTAATCGCATCATATATCAAGAGTTTATTGAAGTTAGAGAAGGATTTCAGGTTGAAGCTGTAAAAGATTTCTTCTAGATCTCCTTCCTCAAAATCGTACTCTTCCCAATCTGCAACAATATCATCATTTACTCCTACTGCCTTTGCGCATTCAATGGTCAACCATTCTAATTCTGGATCAGAAACATCTCCATCAGAACCTGCAATTGTCAATAATGCATATCCATAATCTCTCCAGCTTTCTTTGGGAATCATGGCTATGCCATAGAATGATGTGTATGATTTAAAAAGATCGATGCTCATAATCGTGTATTTAGATTTCTCAAAGTCAATTCAAATTAATTTGTTTTGCGGTTATTTGAAACTTCTTGACCATTCGATTTTACCTTTGAAATAAAAGATCAGAAAGTGTTTACTCAAGAAGATAAAAACCAAATTGCAGAAAGAGGAATTTCGCTAGAGCAAGTCACCTCACAACTTAAAAGGTTCGAAAAAGGGTTTTCTCCCTTGTCCATTTCAGCCCCCGCCACTGTAGGAAATGGCATATTGAAACTAGAACCGTCGGAAATAGCATCCCTGATTGGAAGGTACGATTCAACAGATCAGAAAGTCACCAAGTTTGTGCCTGCATCTGGTGCAGCTAGCCGCATGTTCAAATCTCTGTTTGCTTTCGTAGAAAATTTTGATGGTTCAGAAGAATCGCTTTCTACCATAAAGAAAGAAGACAAACAAATTGCTTCTTTTTTTGATAATCCTGAAGGCTTTGCATTCTATCAAAAGTGGGATGATCAGGTCAAAGAAACCAAAGGGAAGAGTATTAAGGAACTCCTTGAAGAATTTAGACATGGAGAAGTAGTTGACCTTCTGTTAAGTGACGAAGGTTTGGCGTATGGTACTTTGCCGAAAGGCCTTTTGCAGTTCCATCTTTATGACCAAAAGAGTAGGACTGCTGCAGAAGAACATCTATTCGAAGGGTTAGCATACGCCTGCAAGAATGATCAGGTAAACCTACATTTTACCGTTTCTTCTGAGCATATGCAAAAGTTTGATAGCCATATCTCAGAGTCTGTCAAGGAATTTAGTGATACCAAATTCAATATTGACTACAGTGTACAACAGAAGGAAACTGATACAGTAGCATCTACTTTGTCTTTTGATCCTTATCGTAAGGATGACGGCTCACTTTTGTTTCGACCAGCAGGCCATGGTGCCCTTCTGTCAAACTTGAACGCAATCGATTCTGATGTGATTTTCATAAAAAACATTGACAATGTGGTTCCTGATTCTTTGAAAGATGAGACAATTAAATATAAGAAGGTACTTGCGGGATTGTTATTGAATTATCAAGAGCGCGCGTTTGAACTCCTCGAAAGACTAGAGGCTGGAGATAATATATTAGAAGAGGGAACTAAACTACTACAGGAGATGGGTATTAAGGGTTTTTCAGAAAACCAGGTAGCCGATCTTTTGGATAGACCAATCCGAGTCTGTGGCATGGTGAAAAATGAAGGGGAGCCGGGTGGAGGTCCTTTTTGGGTAAAGAAAGACAACATAGAGTCTTTGCAAATCGTGGAATCTGCGCAAGTGGATGTAACCGACCCGCAGCAAAAAAAGACATTTGAGGAAGGAACGCATTTTAATCCTGTTGATCTCATTTGTGCAACAAAGAACTATAGAGCGGAGAAGTTTGATCTCTTAAAATACAGAGATGATGAAACGGGCTTTATCACAGAAAAGTCTGCTGGAGGGCAGAAGCTTTTGGCAATGGAATTACCGGGATTATGGAATGGATCAATGGCAAATTGGAACACGATATTTGTGGAGGTTCCATTGATTACATTTAATCCTGTAAAAACAGTTACGGACCTTTTAAAATCCACGCATCGTTAAAGTTCTTGCTTCAATACATTATCAATTTCCTGATAGTCAAATGGCTTCTTGAATAGGTATTGGATTTTATTGGCATTGATAGCCTCTTCTATCTGCTTATTGCGATCATAGCCAGTGAGCAAGAAGCATGGAATGTCAATGACAGTTGGCTTTACTTGATCGATTAGTTGTAGACCATCCATACCGGGCATTCGAAGATCACTAATGATGGCATTTAGGTCACTTTTGTGTTCTTCGATCTTTTGGATAGCATCTTCAGCATCTTCAGCAGTAATAACGTTATACTCTGCTTCGAACCTTTTTTTCAATACAAAAAGGTTGATCACTTCATCATCCACAAATAAAATTGTTCTTCTCACGATGCTTTAAAAGTTAATGTAAATTTAGAACCTTTACCCAATTTTGAAGAGACATTGATCGATCCATTATGTTCTTCAATTATTTGATAAGTAATGGAAAGCCCAAGGCCTGTTCCCTTTCCAACAGGTTTTGTCGTAAAAAAGGGGTCACTTATTTTCTTTAGATTTTCTTCACTAATTCCCTCACCATCGTCTTCGATTTCGACTACTATACTTTGAGGTTTCTTCGTGCTTCGGATAAAGATGTTTCCATTTCGGGCTATGGCTTGTTCTGCATTGGAAATGATATTTAGGAAGGCTTGATGCAGTTTACCCTCATTACCAATGATGATCAGTGGCTCTTCAGTCAATTCTAAATGAACCTTTCCTTTATACTTCAACTTTCCTTGCAACATTGTTAGGGTGTTATTCAACACTTTATTGATGTCACACTTTTCCGACATTGACTCAGTAGTCCTACTGAATTGACTTAAGCTCTTCACAATATCCGTAGCTCTGGTCAATCCCTCTTTTACCACATGGATACAAGGCTCAGCTTCAAATTGAAGGTCTTTTTCTTCTTCAAGTCCTTCTTCCAATACCTCTATACCTCCTTTTATGAAGTTCAAAGGATTATTTATTTCGTGTGCTACACCCGCTGATAGCATCCCAAGTGAAGCCATCTTTTCCGATTGAATAAGCTTGTGCGTGGTTTCTTGTAGTTGTTCCATGGATTCCACCATTCGTCGGTTTTTAGCTACCAGCGTATTTCTAAAAAGGAATGTATAAATCGAGATAATTATAAAAACGAACGAAGAGCAAATAATGCTGTGGACATAATGAAGGTCTTCAATAAGCAGATTGCTGGTATGGCCAAATGAAGAAAGCGAGTATATAGCGATCATGCAGATACCAGACATTATCATGAATAGATATCTGTCGTAGATCGGCTTATAAAAGAAGGCGAGCAAGGGAGGGATGATCAATTCTGGCAAAGCAGAAGAGAATACACCTCCAGTGAAGTAGATCTGGTTGCAAAATGCAGCAAGGGCAGTTAGGATGGAAAGTCGAAACAGAACTACCAGGCTGACAGAAAACAATGATAATGCTCCATAAATGACGTATAGACCAAAGGCGATAAATGTTGGGATATATACCTCAGGAATGGATGCACGATAATAGAACCACCCAAAACCCAATGTAGCCAGAAAGGCCACAATAGTCAGGAACCGGTAGAAACCCTCCTCGTAGCTAAGGTATTTAATGCTTTTCAAGCGGATTAGTAGTGATTAGAATACAAAATTAGATATTAATACTAAGTTGAGATTTTCACTCATCGAAACCTTTGAATGTTCGGTCGGTTATCTGGTGATAAATGGGTCAACTATTATCATTTACTGACAAGGGCATATTTTGTGAACAAGGAGACTTCTATATAGACCCATGGCGGCCAGTTAAAAATGCTATCATAACGCATGGCCACTCAGACCACTCTAGACTGGGCCATACCAACTATTTGACTCATACTGATTCAACACCCATTTTGAAGCATAGATTAGGTACAATTTCTGTTGAAGGAATAAAGTACAGAGAGTCATTCTTCAAAAATGGTGTCAAAGTAAGTTTGCATCCAGCAGGTCACATTCTGGGCTCGGCTCAAGTCCGGGTAGAACATAAAGGGGAAGTATGGGTGGCGTCAGGAGATTATAAAACAGGACCAGACCCAGTTGCTGAAGCTTTTGAACCAGTTAAATGCCACACATTCATCACCGAATGTACGTTCGGTTTGCCAGTTTTCCGCTGGCCGGCTGAAAAGTCCGTGATAGAAGAAGTAGAGTCGTGGTGGCGATCAAATATCCAGCAAAATAAGGTTAGTTTACTTTGTGCATATGCCTTGGGAAAGGCACAAAGAGTACTATCCCTCATTGATCCCACTATTGGACCAATATATGTTCATGGGGCAGTCCATTCGATTAATGCCATTCATAGAGATGGGGGTTTTCTAGAAGAAGACTTTCCTTACTTGTCTAATTCAATTGACAAGGAAAGCCTCAGAGATGCACTTATTGTTGCTCCACCTTCTGCTGCTGGTTCAACTTGGGCAAACAAACTAAAGCCCTTGTCTGTAGCAATGGCATCCGGCTGGATGCTGCTTCGAGGATCTAAGCGTAGGCGAAATGTTGACCGAGGGTTTATTTTATCTGATCATGCAGATTGGGATGGATTAAATGCCGCAATAAAAGAAACAGGAGCAGAAAACATTATATGCACCCATGGCTACACTGATCAATATGCCGAGTGGCTTAGGTATATAGGATACAATGCTTATACGGAGAAAACACTATTTGAAGGTGAATCGATCGATGAAAATGTGGCGAAAGAATGAAACATTTTGTAGATCTCTTTGAAAGTCTTGATCAGACCACCAAAACCAATGAGAGGGTTTCTTCGCTTGTGCATTATCTGGATAAAGTCAATGATCAGGACAAACTGTGGACTATTGCACTTCTCTCAGGTAAACGACCCAAAAGAGCAGTAAACTCCAGCCATATGAAAGAGTGGGCTGCCGAGATAGCAGGAATTCCTATGTCACTTTTCGAGGAGACATATCACGTGGTTGGAGATATGGCAGAAACGATCTCACTTTTGATTTCCAATGATCAAAGCCTAATCGAAAAATCACTTAGCGAATGGATGGGTGAGGTAATCGCGCTAAAAGGTGAAAGTGATGAAGTAAAAAAGACCTTTGTTACAAATGTTTGGAAAAAAGTGAATAGAAGAGAACGATTTGTATTCAATAAATTAATTGGTGGCAGTTTCAGAGTAGGCGTTTCACAGAAAACGATGGTGAAAGCTTTAGCCAAGTATACTGAGATCGAAGAAAGCGAACTAGCTCATCGACTTATGGGAAACTGGACCCCTGAGACACACAGCTATGACGAACTCATACTTACAAGGACAGGTACCGAAGACCATTCAAAGCCATATCCCTTCTTTTTGGCATACCCTCTTGATGAGACTTCTGATTTCACAGCGAATCCCAAAGTGTGGATAGCGGAGAGGAAATGGGATGGAATACGAGGACAACTAATCAAGCGAAATGATGAGATCTATATATGGACACGAGGAGAAGAATTAGTCACAGATAAGTATCCAGAACTATTGCAATTTGATTTACCAAACGGAGTAGCATTGGATGGTGAAATACTAGCATATAAAAATGGCAAGCCGCTAGGCTTTAATGACCTGCAAAAACGTATTGGAAGAAAGACCGTAGCAAAAAAGCTCTTACAAGATATACCTGTTGTCTTCTTATCATACGATTTGATGGAAATGGATGGAAATGATATAAGGCAGGATGCACTTGTTTCTCGTCGGGATCGGTTAAAAAAATTGGTGGAAGAGGTTAATCATCAATCACTGCTTTTTTCTGAGGAGGTAGCCTTCCAAAACGAGGAGGATATATCTAGCGAAAGAGAAAACGCTCGCCACTATCAAACTGAGGGATTGATGATTAAGCGGAGGGATTCCACCTATCAAGTGGGTAGAAAAAGAGGGGATTGGTGGAAATGGAAGGTGGAACCACTGGTCATTGATGCGGTACTTATATATGCGATGCGAGGGCATGGCCGCCGGGCTAACCTTTTTACAGACTACACATTTGCCGTCTGGAACGAGGGGGAGTTAGTGCCATTTACTAAAGCTTACAGTGGACTAACGGATCAAGAGTTTCGTCAGGTAGATAGGTTTGTAAGAAACAATTTGATTGAAAAGTTTGGGCCAGTCAGAAGTGTAAAGCCAGAGCTGGTTTTTGAGATTGCCTTCGAAGGAATTGCTGAGTCTTCCAGGCATAAATCAGGCATTGCCCTTCGGTTTCCTAGAATGAGTCGCTGGCGCAAAGATAAAGTTCCGGAAGAGGCAAATAGCCTATCGGATCTCAAGTCCCTACTCAAGTCTTATGGCTAAGCCGCTTTAGCACTTTTAACTGTGCCTTCTAATAACCCATAGACTTCATTTACTTCATCAGTTGGTTCGGATTGATCTGATTTTAG